>CAYJKS010000018.1:0-11423 GCA_964370705.1 uncultured Azospirillaceae bacterium | reverse complement strand
GTTTGATGAGTTTGCGAAGTATAGAACTTGCTACGCTATGAAAAATATTTCTACCCTTAGTGTTGAAAATATTGCTAAAAAAAATAATCTCCAACAAGATATTTTAGAAGACTTTTTAAGGTATGAAGAAGCAGTTGACTATACGTTAACTCAAAGTTTGATGTATTTTATTGTTTCTGACGATGGTAGAGAACGCTCAGAAAAAAGAGTAAAAATCAATCCAAACAACTATAAAAATAGTTTTACGGTTGCTTCTCCTTTACAATTTCCTAAAGAAATAATAGATCATTTTCAGCTTCAAGATATAGATGTTCCTCCTATTGCTCAAAGCGTTGGTATTGCGTTAGAAAGACTGCCTTTAACTAGTCATGTAAAATGGAACGAGATTACATATAGAGTTGACCTTATCCCCACAAAAGACATAGATTTTGTTGGTGATTTTGATCATAAATCAGTTGTTTTGGTCGAATATAATTACTTGTTTGAAGAATCTGACTGGCAAATAATAAAGCAAATAGAGCAAAAAGTTCATAAAGAGCTAAAACGAAGAGAAAAATGCTTCTTTTTGCGAGAAAGAACAGAAGACAATATTATAGAAGAAACCATAAACTCTATGTTTAAGGAAGAAAACGGCGACCTTGTTAAATATACACGTATATATGATGCATATATGTATCTTAAAGAGTTAAGACACGATTATAGAAGCACGATTATTTATGAGCTATATAGACACAAAAATAAAATGCTTCTAGAGACTAGAAGGCTAAAAGCTCGCTCAAAATCTCTAAAAGCAATAGATATGTATAAGATTTTGGTAGAAGACAAAAGAAGTGCTGCTCTTGCAACTGTTATTGACAAGATTAATCGCTATTGGCGTGATGGAAATTGGGAAGAGTTTATAAATTATCATCCATGCTTTGCAGTATTAAACGACAAACCTAAAGAAAAAAGAGATGAGTTGCTCCAAAATATGGAGTTTGTTGTTAATGTTAAACTTCAATATTGGAACCAAACAGAATATGCAAAAAAAATAGACTCTCTTATTGCAGGATTGCCAGCTCTTATTGCCCAAAACTCCTATTCAAAAGGAGAAGATGCAGACGGATCTGAGTATAATCGTCAAGTTGGTATGCTGTATACATATAGAGTTTATAATCCTCAAACTCATAGATATGAATATAAAAAACTAGATAAATATATTAGAGTTCCTGTTCCTACTTGTGAGAAGGCTCAAAAAAACATTATCGACAGAGCACAGTATCATCGAGACAGAAAGAAAAACAGTATGATTTTGCTCATGACCAAAAATGGCATAAAAAAAGCACTTATCTGGAAAGCTGCAAAAATATATGATGCTTATAAACGCTCAGCACTAATGTATAGAGAGTAATAAATTGCCAAATTTTGAGATAGAAAATTCTCTAAAAGGATTTGTTGCTGGTATTGATGAAGCCGGCAGAGGTCCTTGGGCAGGTCCTGTTGTTGCTGGAAGTGTGATTATTTTAGATAAGAACTTGCCACAAGAGCTTATGCTTGGACTCAATGACTCCAAAAAACTTTCAGCTTCAAAAAGGCAAAAGCTATATCAAGAATTATATAAGGCTCAAGATCAAGGCAAAATTTGTATTGGTATTGGGCAAGCAAGTCCAGAAGAAATAGATGATATAAATATTTTGCAAGCAACCTTTTTGGCAATGCAGAGAGCTACAAATGCTTTGTCAATAACTCCAGATATTGCAATTATAGATGGCAATAGATGTCCCCAAAATTTTTCTTGTCCTTCAAAGAGCATAATAAAAGGGGATGCTATCTCTTTGTCAATATCTGCTGCTTCTATTGTGGCAAAGGTTTTTAGAGATAATCTTATGCAAGATTTAGCAAAAAAATATCCATATTATTCTTTTGAAAAAAATGCTGGATATGGAACCAAAGCTCATGTATTAGGTCTTGAACAATACGGAATAACCCCACAGCATCGCAAGTCATACAAACCAATAAAAGCATTCTTATAAGCCTTGTTCTCGACTATGCTAGAGCAGAAAAATTCTTGCTAAAATAAAAAAGCTAAATTATACTATTATAAAAAGAAAGGAGCTTTGTTATGAAAAAAATATTTTTGTTACCTCTTATGATAATATTTTTAGGACTTAGCTTGCCTGCAAAGGCAAATAACCTTTTTCTTGCACCTAGCTTTTGGGAAAAAGCAACAATTGAAGATGTTGCAAAATTAATAAAAAACGGCAATGATATAAATGCCCGCGACAGTTTTGGTCGCACTCCCATTATGTTTGCAAGTGCTTTGAACCAAAACCCCAGTATTATAGAGCTTTTGGTTGCAAGCAAAGCAGACATAAATGCCAAAGATAAAGATGGCACAACAGCTTTGATGTCTGCAAGCACAATTAACCCTAATCCAGAAGTTGTAGATGCCTTAATTGCCAACAAAGCATTTGTTGATGCAATTAACGCCAATGGCTATACTGCACTAATGTATGCAATTAGATATAATCCCAAGCAAGAAGTAATTGTTTCTTTAATCAAAGGTGGTGCAGATGTTAGTGTCCGAAAAGAAGGTTATATGACCCATTTGATGGTAGCTACCAAATATAATCAAAACCCCGACTTAATTGAGGCTCTTATAAATAACGGGGCCGATGCAAATGACAAAGGAGAGCACGGCAACACCGCGTTGATGATTGCCAGCCAATATAGTCAAAAGCCAGAAATTATAGATGCTTTAATCAAAGGTGGGGCAGACGTTAATGCCATAAATGATTATGGGTTTACACCTTTGATGATTGCTAGCCAATATAATAATAATCCTAAAATGATAGAAGCCTTGATAAAAAACGAGGCAATTGTTGATGCCAAATATAAGGATCATCGAACCGCTTTGATGATTGCTAGCGGATATAACAAAAACCCAGAAGTTATTAAAACCTTAATTAAAGGTGGTGCAAATGTTAATGCCAAAGATAGCTATGAACGTACTCCAATATTTTATGCTAGCGGATATAACAAAAATCCAGAAATTATCAAAATTCTAATTAGTTATGGTGCAAATATTAATACCACGGATGAAAACGGAAACAATGCAATAATATATGCTAGTTACCTAAACCAAAGTGCTAAAATAATTGATATATTAATAAATAATAACGCTAACGTAAATGCTGCCAATAAAGAAGGCGTGTCTGTTTTGATGCTTGCAAGTAGATATAATCAAGATGAAGAAGTTATAAAGTCTTTGATAAAAGCTGGAGCTGACACAAAAGTAAAAAACAATGTCGACGCAACAGCTTTGATGTTTGCGAGTATGCATAATCAAAATGAAAAAATAATCAAAGCTCTAATTGCTGGTGGTGCAAATGTCAATGATAGAGAAGAATATGGCAACACACCTTTGATGCTTGCAAGCAGATATAACAATAACCCAAAGGTTGTAGAGGAGCTTATTAAGGCTGGATCAGATGTTAATACAAGAGAACAAAGCGGAAGCACACCTTTGATGCTTGCAAGCTATTTTAATACAAATCCTCAAATAATAGAACTATTGGCAAAAAATGGTGCAGATATAAATATTGAAGATAAAAATGGGAATGCTGCCATAAAATTTGCTAGTGGTCACAACAAAAATCCAGAAGTAATAATAGCTTTGGTCAACAATGGAGCTAACCCTAATAGTTATGATAAAAACGGCAATACAGCACTAATGTTTGCTAGTCAAATAAACTCTAATCCAGATGTTGTTGTTGCACTAATCAAATCTGGAGCAGACATAAATGTTAAGGATAACAAAGGAATTACAGCTTTGATGTATGCAAGTAATTTTAATCAAAATCCAAAGGTTGTAGAGGCCTTGATTAACGCTGGCGCGAATGTTTATGCCAAAGATAAAAATGGTTTGACCGCACTAGATTATGCAAAAGAAAATCCAACAATTAAGGATAGTGATGTTTATTGGCAAATAAATGATCTTTTATATAATAAATAGCAATTGCGAGTTTTGCAAAAAAAAGCAAAAACCCTAAAGAAATTTAGGGTTTTTGTTTGGTTTTATTTTGGGTTTTTATTAGAAGCAAATAACCGTACCAGTTTTGCCATCAAGAGCTTCTATTGCTTTGTCTAGACTTGTAATAATGGCTTTTTTGCTAGGTCGTTCTTTGACAAACTCCATCGCGGCCTCAACTTTAGGAAGCATTGAGCCTTTTGCAAAATGTCCTTCTTCGGCATATTGCTTGGCTTGAGCCACACTAATAGTATTGAGGTCTTTTTGTTTGGGAGTGCCATAGTTTATTGCAACTTTTTCTACTTCTGTCAAAATCATTAAGATATCTGCACCAACTTCTTTTGCCAAAAGCTCTGCTGCAAAGTCTTTATCAATAACGGCAGGAACACCTTCTAAAGTGGTATCATCATTTTCTACCACAGGAATTCCGCCACCACCGCACGTAATAACAATTGCATTGTCCCATAGCAGGTTGACAGCGTCAATCTCTACAATTTTTTTAGGAAGAGGAGATGCAACAACTCTACGCCAGCCTCTGCCAGCGTCTTCTTTCATCACATATCCTTTTTCTTTTTCTACTTTTTGGGCTTCTTTTTGGGTATAAAACCCTCCAATTGGTTTTGTAAGCTCATCAAAGGCGGTGTCATCTCTATCTACTACCACTTGAGTTACAAGTGTAATAACAGGGTAGTGTAGACCTCTTTTGTTTAGAGAGTATCTAAGAGATTGTTGAATGTGATATCCAATGTATCCTTGGCTCATTGCTCCGCATACATCAAAAGGCATTTCAGGAACAACATCTTTTGCCGCTTCGCTTGCAAGCACAATTCTACCTACTTGTGGGCCATTTCCATGAACAATAGCAATTTCATAACCACGAGCACAAATTTCGGCAATATAGTCGCAAGTTTTTTTAACCACCTCTAGTTGGGCTTGGGCAGTAGGAGCAGAATCTTTTGACTGTAGCGCGTTCCCCCCAAGAGCAATTACTATTTTTTTTGTCATTATAATCCTCCTTTTTTATTTGCATTGTTGCTGTGTTACACAGTGAATGTTTCCACCAGCAAAAGCAATTTCTTCGGTTCTAACGCCAACAACTTTTCTTTCAGGAAACCATGTCTGAATTGTTTTTAGGGCAAGTTCGTCATTTTCGTCACCATATTGTGGCACAATAACACCGCCGTTAACAATCAAAAAGTTCATATAAGATGCAATAGACACCTCTCCGTCTTCACGTGGCATTGTTCCTTCAACTGAGTCAATTTCAAAATCGCCTTTTATTGTAACGTATTTTTTTGGCATACAAAGTTTGTGAACTTCTAACTTTCTGCCTTTGGCGTCAGTTGCTTGAGTTAAGGTTTGATATGCATCTTGACATGCTTGATAAAATTGGCTTTCTTTGTCCTCTGTCCAAATACAACCAACAACGCCAGGTCTAATATAGCAAGCAACATCATCAATATGTCCATTTGTTTCGTATGGATCAATTCCATCTTTTATCCAAATAACTTTTTCGCAATTTAGGTATTCACAAAGTTTTTGCTCAATTTCTTCTTTGCTCATATCTGGATTTCTGCCTTCAGATAGCAAGCACATATCTGTTGTAATAACGCTTCCTTCTCCGTCCACATGAAAAGATCCGCCTTCCAGAACAAATCCAGGAGTATGATATGTGTCAATATTTTCAATTTCGCAAACTTTTTGCGCTATTTGCAAGTCCATATCCCATGGAAAATATAAGCCGTCATAAAGACCGCCCCAAGCATTAAACTCCCAGTCAACGGCTCTAACTTCACCTTTGTCATTGGTTAAAAATGTTGGTCCAGAGTCTCTAATCCAAGCATCGTTACTTGCCATTTCTACAACTCTTACTTCTCTAGGAAGTTGGTTTCTGGCATTTGCATATTGTTCTTTAGAGACACAAACAGTCACAGGCTCAAATTCCAAAATTGCTTTAGCAAGGTTTACAAAAGTTTTCTGAGCAGGTTTTGCCCCACTACGCCAGTTATCTTGGCGTTCTGGCCAAAGCATCCAGATTTGTTTTTGTGCCTCAAATTCAGCAGGCATTCTAAATCCGTCTTTTTTTGGTGTGCTATTTATACGTTTTGCCATTTGTTTTCTCCTTTACTATTGGTTTTTGTTATTTTTGATGCGGTTATTTATTAGTACCTCACCAATAATTGCTACGATTATTATACCAACTGTAATTGGTAAAACAGCTGCCAAAGTCTCAGGATCAAACGCTAGTGGAACGGCTGTAAAAAATATAGAAACTAATATTAGTATTACAGGAACAACAACCAAAACTTTTAAGAAGTTGTCACTACCAGATACCTTAAATGGGCGATGCGTATCTCCATCTATTTTTCTGAGCTTATAAAAAGCTGGGAATATAGGAATATAAGCTAAAAGAAATGCTACTAAGTTTAGAGCAAAAAAGCTCCAAAAAAGTGAAGAATCAGGAGAATAAATCTCCATTAAAACACCTAATAAAACAACTATTACAGCAACGCCAGCATTTGCAAAAACAGCACCAATTGGCATGTCATTTTTTGCCCATCTTTTTGCAAATATTTTTGGCATATCATTATGCTCAGCAGCGTAAGCAGCAGTAGAGTTAACACCCATAGACCAAGAAATCATATTACCAAATAAGGTAATTGCAAAGAGTAGGGCAATAAGAGATATAAACCAGCCAGCTTCTTGTCCAGTTACAAGCATAACAGCCTCTATCATGCCAGAGTCTGCTTGAATCTCAGCGGTAGGAACAGCTGCACCAATACCAAAACCAGAGAACAAATAAACACCAGCAACAACCAGTCCGCCAGCAATAATTGCTTGCGGAATTTGTTTTTTGGGATTAGACATGCTATCTGCAAAAGTGCAAACCACCTCAAACCCTAGTAAGTTAAAGATAATAACAGATATAAAAGATAAGCTATTGATGTCAAAAGAAGGCAAGAATGTTGTTGCAGACATATCATTTACAAATCCATTTTTTGCTACATAATATACACCCAAAACACCAACAACAAGAGCAAGTAGTATTTTTATTATTGCACTAATATTTAAAATAGCAATACTGTCACTAACAGGGTAACAGGCAATAAAAGTAACAATCGCAATAAATGCAAGTTGAATAATTAGTGACGCAAAAATACCTAGTTCAATGCCAAACATAACTTCAACTAGCCAAGGGCACATAACTGCAAGAGATGCCATCCACAAAGGAAAGTTTATCCAATAATACCAAGATGCTCTAGCTCCCCACTTGGTTCCAGGAAACGCTTTGTTTATCCAGTCATATATACCGCCATCACCTTGGTAAGTTGTGCCAAGCTCAGCAGCAATAAGTCCGTAAGGCATTAAAAAAGCAACAATCATAAAAATCCACCAAAAATATTGGGAGTTTCCGAGAGTTGCAACAGGCGCTGCCGCTTCGGCAACAAAAACTACGCAAATTACAGATAAAATTACGCTAGCTAAACTAAATTTTTTCTTTTCCATAATGCTAATACTCCATAATAGTTAAAAAATACCTCTAACGAGATTTCTCGTTAGAGGTAGACTTTTTAGATTTAATCTAAATTACGTTCAAACATAAATTCTTCAAGTTCTTCTTGAGCAGCAAGTTTTTCTGTCTCAGACGGCTCTTTTTTGTATCTCATCAAATATACAAGCAAGCCTCTCATGGCAGTAAGACGGTTGCCAGCTTCTTCCCAACAAAGAGAAATATCCGAATCAGCAACTTCGTCGGTAACATCTTCGCCACGAGTAGCAGGCAAGCAGTGCATGAATTTGCAACCCAAGTTGCCTAATTGCATTAGCTCGCGGTTTACTTGATACTCACCAAAGATACGAACACGCTCTTCTTTAGGAAGTTCGCTTTCATACAAACCATACCATACATCAGTATATATAAAGTCGGCACCTTTAACAGCATCACGATTATCTGTTACTTGCCAACTGCCGCCATTTTCTTGAACATTTTTTTCTAAAATGGCTTTGTGCTCTTCATTTAGTTGATGACTTTTAGGTCCATAGTGAACAAAGTGCATACCAAGGTGAGTTGTAATCATTCCTAAAGAAAAACAAACTTGTGTAGCATCACCTACAAACACAACTTTACAGTCTTCTAGTTTTTTTCCTTGAGGTAGATTCTCAAAGATTGTGCACATATCACCAATTTCTTGTGTAGGGTGATTATAATCACTCATAGCGTTTAGCACAGGGATTGTGCAAGATGCTGCAAGTTCTTCAACAGATTTGTGCTCAATAACACGAGCCATAACAATGTCAACCAATTCAGACAGAACTTTTCCTGTATCAGATACGGTTTCATGTCCGCCAAGTTGTATCATTCCTGGTCCTAAATATTGTGCGTGACCACCAAGATCTTCCATCGCAGTTTCAAAAGAAACACGAGTCCTTGTAGATGATTGTTGAAAAATCATTGCTAAAGTTTTGCGTCTTAAAAGTGGTGGGTAGTATCCTGCTTTGATGCATTTTTTTAGCTTCAGAGAGAGCTCAATAATGTCTAGCAGTTCTTGTTTTGTGTAGTCTTGAGTATTAATAAAATGTCTTAAATCAGTCATTGTTTTCATCCTTTTTAAAAAAGTTGTTTTATACTTATCAAGATAGATTAATGATATATAATTTTTTTTAATCATGCAACTAAAATAAACACAGATTAAAAAAAATCAATACTACCCACCAAAAGTTTTTAATCTATTTTGTTAGTCAACACTATAACCATTGTTTTATATCTTCTATGCTTGGCATTCCTCCAGCGTGCACTACTTTGCCATCTATTACCACAGCTGGAGTGCTCATAACTCCAGCTGCAACAATTTCCATAATATCGTCAGATTTTGTAATAACCACATCTGCTTGCATCTCTTGAGCAACTTGGCTAATTGTCTTGTGAAGTTGGCTACAATTAGAGCAACAACCAGTTCCTAATACTTTTATTTGTTTTGTCATAGTTTGTCGTTTCTTTATATAATATAGTTTAGTAAGTAACCTGTTAGAATAAATGCAATAATTAAGAATATTACAAATATTACCAACATTTTTGATTTTAGAATTTTTGATAACATCATAATCTCGGGCAAAGATATTGCTGTTGTTGACATCAAAAAGACTAATGCTGTTCCAAGTGGCACACCTTTCATTAATAGCACTTGTATAACAGGAACAACACCTGCATGGCTTGCGTATAATGGAGCGCCAGCAATAGAGGCAAAAGGCACAGCCCATGGGTTGTCTATGCCCAAGTATTTTACAAAAAATTCTTGTGGCACATAACCGTGCATTCCAGCCCCAATAACAAGACCAATAACAATATATATTGCAATAGATTTTAGGGTTGTATAAGAAAATTTATTGGCATAAATTATTAGCTCTTTTGCTTTTGTTTTTAGGTTTTGTTTGGTTGCACAGCAAGCAGATGGAGCTTTGGTGCCATTTGGATTAAATTTGACATATTTTTCTAATCCTAACAAATCACACAAATAGCCTGCTATAACTGCAATAACAGATCCTGTTAAAACATAAACAAATGCAACAAAAGGTCCAGCCCCGTCCATAGCCAGCAACATTAGTGCTGCAATCTCACTTACCAAGGGAGAAGAAACCAAAAGCGCCATAGATACACCAAAAGGCACACCTGCAACAATAAAGCCTATAAATAAAGGTATTGAAGAACAAGAGCAAAAAGGTGTTACAATGCCTAAAAATACTGCCAATATGTATCCATACCATCTAGACTTGCCAGACAAGTAGTCTCTAACTTTTTCTGGGCTAAGCTGAGCCCTAAACAATGATATAAAAAAGATTAAAATATATATTAACACAAAGATTTTGGTTAAATCTTCAATAAAAAAGTGAACTGACGCTCCAAAATGGGTTGCTTTGCTAAGCCCCATTTGAGCAATAGACCAGTCGGCTAATTTGGTAAAAATGCCTAGCATTTACATTCTCCTTCACAACAATCTCTAAGCAAGAAGCTTGTAACTTCTCTTATTTTTTCACAATTAGGTGTATAAATTACTTGTTTTCCTTGTTTTGTGCTCTCACACAGTTTGGCATTGGCTAAAAGTGTTAGATGAAAAGACAAGGTGTTTCTGGGCATATCATTCATCAAGGCAGATATTTCTGTTGGGGTAATACCTTTTTTTGAATGTTCAACCAAAATTCTAAAAATTTGTAATCTTGTTTCATTACTAAGAGCATTAAAAATGCTGCAATAACTATTTTCCTTCATCACAAAACTCCTTTAATTATATAGTATATGCCAACAAGAATAAATATAACGGCGGTTAGTTTTCTGGCATATTTTTCAAATGTTGTAATTTTTTTGTAGTAATTGCCAAGTTTGTTTGCAAAAAACGCCAATACAAAAGCAAAGAATAAAACGGGCAAACCTGTGCCAATACCATATACCAAAAGCACAATTGGGTTGCCGTTGCTTTGTATTAGGTTAGAAAAGAAAAAAGCGGCACTAACAGGGCAAAGCATTGATGCAAACAAAAAACCCAACAATAACGCTCCAACAAATCCTTTTTTATCAAGCTTGTCTTTAGTTTTTTCTTTAATAGAAAAAGAAGGTAGTCTAAACTTTATAACATCTAGCAAGATAAGACCCAATATAATCATTAGTGGGCTTGCAATATAAATCATTTTTGTTTGCAAAAAGTCAGATACAACGGGAATAGATGTCAAGAAATATGACAAGATAACACCAGTTATTGTATAAAAGAAAGCTCTTCCTAGGGTGTATGCTGCAGCATTTGTCAAAACCCAAAGTGGATTAGATATTTTGCGTCCCAAAAAAGAAACAGCAGCAATATTGCAACCTAATGGGCAAGGGCTAATTGAGGTTAGTATCCCAAGCCAACATGCAACTAAAATAAGGCTTGTCATTATTTTTGCTCCTCAATAAACTTGTTTGCTTCTGTTTTTATGTAGTTTATAAAATTTTGTTTGTTTCTGGCGTAGTTCCAAACTTTATCCAAGTTTTTATATTTGTTTGTTTTTGTATCTTTTATAATAACAGATTTTGTATATAGCTTATAATCAGTTAGGTAATGTTTGTTTTCTTTTATGTCTGTATTAATAGCCACAAAAGTAACGGGCAGTTCTTTTGATGCTTCTACTGTCCAGTTCTCCATATTCATGCAAGTTCTACATCTAATAGAATTGTGAACATAGGCAACAACTGTCTCTGCGTTTGCTGCTGAAGATATTAAGCATAAGGTTATTGCAAGAATTATTTTTTTCATTTTCTGTCCTTTGGTTAGCAGTGTTTATGTTTCTACATTTCTAATAATATAGAAACATAAACTTGTTGTCAAGATTAATTCTTTATTTTTATAACAGTTTTTTTTGACAAAAAAATAAAAACTTCTTGACA
>CAYJKS010000017.1:0-11495 GCA_964370705.1 uncultured Azospirillaceae bacterium | reverse complement strand
CCATCACCATAGCCAATAGAGATAACCGCAATTTTTTTGTCGCAATGTGCACGATAACTTGCCGAATATCCAACGAATTCGCCTTTTTTTAGCTCTGCAATATTTAGGACTGGAGCTTTGAGCCTTATTACAGGGAGCATTTGGTTTTCTCTATAAGGTGCGGTGTTGATGCCATATAACGCAGCCCCAAGTCTCACAACATTTTTTTGAAAATCTTTGCCCAAAAATGTTCCATCGGAGGCACAAAGTGATGCAGGTATTGAGGCAAAAAACTCTTGGTGCAAAGCGTCAAATTCTTTTAGTTGTGCCTCATTCATAAAATGCTCTTTTTCATCAGCACAAGCAAGATGAGATATAACCATAGAAAAAGATTTTTTGTCTTGGCTAGATAGTTTTTCAATGTCTGCTCTTCTAAATCCGAGTCGATTAAGTCCACTTTCTATTTGGATTGCAGGAGTTATGCCGTTAATTTTGTTTTTTTTCCAAAAATCTAGTTGTTCTAATGAGCAAATAACAGGAATAAGATTGGCTTTTTTATACGATTCTATGCAATCTGAGCCAATCCCTTGCAAAACAAATATTTTTGCATCTGGAGCAAATGGTCTTATTCTTTCTCCTTCAATTGCATGGGCAACAAAAAAATATTTGCACCCAGCTTTTTGATAAAGTAATTTTACAACTTCTGTTGCACCTATGCCATAAGCATCATCTTTGACCACAGCACTAGCAATGGCATTGTGTGCAAGTTCTTGTAACAAATTATAATTTTTTAGCAAATTGCTAGTATTTATTTCTAATATTGGTCTTGTCAAAATATCCATAAGTTGTATTATCCTTTTATAAAGCAAAAAAAGAGGTTTTGATTAATGGATTTTATCGACATGCACATACATTTGCAAGACTATAAATCAAATAACGCAAAAGATATTATCTCTAATGCGCAAAAAAAAGGAGCCAAAAGACTAGTGTGCGCAAGTGCTAGTCAAAAAGATTGGGCTATTGTGAGTGAGATTGCCACAAGTTACTCAGATTTTGTTGTTCCTTGCTTTGGTGTTTTGCCTCATTATGTAGATGACTTGAGTTATGATTGGCAAGATAAACTTGCTAGTTACTTGTCAATGTTTTCTACCTCTTTGGTCGGAGAATCTGGACTAGATAAACAAATAATTGGCTCCTTAGCGATAGAAAAACAACAAGAGATTTTTGTTCAACAAATAGACTTAGCAAAAGATTTTTGCCGACCATTAGTTGTTCATGCCGTAAGAGCAGATTTTTATATAGAAAACCTTTGGGCAAAGATGCCTTGCAAATTTATGCTTCATTCTTTTAACGGTTCGTTGGAGTTTATGCAAAAAATCATAAAAAATGGTGGTCATGTTTCTTTTAGTGCTTCAATTACAAAAAACAAAAATTTTATAAAAATTATGGAGCAGGTTCCAACAAACAAAATATTGGTAGAAACAGATGGTCCATACCAATCTGGCACAAAAGACAAAGAATCTAATCCTATTTTTATCCCAGAGTTAATAGAAGCAATTGCTCAAATCAAAAAAATTGCCCCTCAAGACTTAGCAAAACAAATTTATAATAATTCTATGGAGTTTATATATAGATGACAAATACCCGTTTTATTCGAACACAGGCCTTAATTGGTGATGACGCTTTTTTGAGCTTGCAAAATGCTAGTGTGATGATTGTTGGCTTAGGTGCCGTTGGAGGATACGCATTAGAAGCCTTGGCCAGAGCTGGTATTGGCAAGTTGGTTCTAGTCGACTTTGACAAGTTTGAAGAAAGTAATATAAACCGCCAAATTTTAGCCTTGACTAGCACAATTGGACAAAGCAAAACTCAAGTAGCCTTGTCTCGTGTAAAAGAAATTAATCCAGAGTGTGAAGTCATAATCAAAGATGTTTTTGTAAATGAGCAGACAATAGATGAGCTATTGTCTGAGCCCGTAGATTTTGTGATTGATGCAATTGATTCTCTTAATCCTAAGTGCCAACTAATGGAAGAGCTTTCAAAAAGAGGCATAAACTTTATATCTTCGATGGGGGCAGCCCTAAAAACCAATCCTCAAAATATAAAGATACAGCGACTAAAAAAGACCCAAAACTGCCATTTGGCACGTTTTGTTAGAAAAAGACTTGTCAGAAGAGGCGTAGATATTGCAAATATTATGTGTGTTGCCTCTGATGAGATAGCAGACTTGCCACAAACGGCCTTGTTCAAAGATAGTGAAGATGACAAACGTCACGCTATGGGATCATTGCCAACAATTACAGCAATTTTTGGATTAATTATGGCAAATCATACTATTTTATTTTTATCAAAAATAAAGGCATAAATTAAATTATTTTTAACAATAGCTTGTTATATTGAGGTTTAATTTAATATGTTGTTGGTAGAAAAAAATGAGAATGATAAAACCCATAGTTAATATTTCTAAAATAATGGACGCTTATGATGTTATTGTTTGCGGTTTTAATGGGGTTATCCATAACGGAAATAGTTTTGAGATGGATGCAATAGAAGCGTTGATACGTTTGCGAAAAAATGGCAAACAGATTGTGCTAGTTAGCAATTCATCTTTAAGAATATCTCAAGTTATAGACATGCTATATGCCGCCAAAATATCTCCTTATATTTTTTCTGCAATTGTAACAGCAGGAGAAGTCTTGCACCAAAAGCTTCTTGCGTCAGATGCAACCTACAAGGCTTTGGGTAATGCTTTTTTTAATTTGGGCAAAAAAGCCGATACGCAAATATTTGCAAACCTAGATTACTATCAAGAAGCTAACTTAGTAAAGGCAGATTTTTTATATATTGGGCAAGTTCCCCAAGGCGATATTAGTATAAAAAATTATATGGAGATATTATCTCATGGTGCAAGTTTGAATATTCCAATGCTTTGTGTTGGCAATGATGTTTCTGCGGTATCTGGTCAAGAAATTCGCTTGGCTTCGGGCGGTATTGCCCAACAATATGGTGCTTTGGGAGGAAGAGTTCTCACCTTAGGCAAGCCAAATGCACAAATCATAAACTAGTATTTTAACCGACATAAAGTCTGCAAGTAACACAGGGATTTCTAGCGTTTTGGTAAGTAAGGGTGTGCATGTTAGCTTTTTGGGAGAAGGATATATTCCAGATGTTACCAAAACAAGAGAGCTTGCAGAAAGTTACGATTCTTATCCAGATTATGTAATCTCAAATTTGCGTTGGTAATAACTATTAGCTAGAAGTCGATTCTATTTCTTCTTTTATTATAGAAAGTTCAATCCAATTATTTTCTGCATCATCTTTTTGTGCCTGAAGATTTTTTAGGTCATTACTGAGCTCATCAAACTTATCTTTGTTATTTGTATATAAATTGGCATCAGATAATTTGAGAGCAATTTCTGCAATGTTTTTTTCTAGTTCTTCTATTTGAGTTGGCAAAACATCTAGTAGTCTTTGTTGCGAATAGCTAAGTTTTTTTGTTGCTTCTTTTTTTATGCTATTAGAGGGTTTCTTTTTTGCTATTTTTGCAGTTGGTAATTTTGTGCTATTGATTTTTTCTAGCAAGCTAGTGTAGCCACCAACGTGCTCTTCAATACTTCCATCACCCTTCATATAAATAATAGAAGTTACAATATTGTCCAAAAAACTTCTGTCATGGCTAATTAGTAGCACTGTGCCACTATATTCGCTCAAAACATCTTGCAACATATCTAGCGTGTCCATATCTAAGTCATTTGTGGGCTCGTCTAATACCAAAAAATTAGAGGGCTGTGCCAATACTTGGGCCAAAATAAGTCTGTTTTTTTCTCCACCAGAAAGAGATGCAACGGGTGATTGTGCTTGATCGGGGCTAAATAAAAAATCCTTCAAATAAGCAACCACGTGCCTGTATTTTCCTCTAACTAAAACATGGTCACCTTCGTTGCAAAGTGTTTTCCACAGAGTTTTGCTATTGTCTAAGGTTATGCGATTTTGATCAAAATATGCTTCTTCAAGGTTTTTACCAATTCTAACAAAGCCAGAATCTGGCTCAATTTTTTTTGTTAGGGCTTTGATTAAAGTAGTTTTGCCAGCACCATTCGGGCCAACAATACCAATTTTGTTACCTCTTATAATTTTGGTAGAAAAGTCTTTTATGATGCTTCTGTCGCCAAAAGATTTAGAAATATTTTTTGCCTCAATAACTAGCTTAGACTTCCAAATAGAGTTCTCTACTTCAAGGTTTGCTGAACCAATTTGCTTTATTTGTTCTTTTCTGTCTTGTCTAAGCTGTTGCAGTCTACGAAGACGTCCCATATTTCTTTTGCGTCTTGCGGTCACACCTTTGTGCAGCCACTCAGTTTCTTCGGCAATTTTTTTGTTAAGATATTTTTGGGCGATGATTTCTTGCTCAATAACTTGATCTTGCCATTCTTCAAAAAAGCCAAATCCTTTATTGTTGCGTCTAATTGTTCCTCTGTCTAGCCAAAGCGTTGTATGAGAGGTATTTGACAAGAATTGCTTGTCGTGACTAATTGTTAGCACCGCACCATTATATTCTTTGATTATTTGTTCCAATATTTCTATTGTGGGCATATCTAGATGGTTTGTTGGCTCGTCTAAAAGTAAAATATCTGGCTCGCTAACAAGAGCTTTTCCTAGAGATGCTTTTCTTTTTTCTCCACCAGATGCTTTGTTTGTGTCTTGTGTGTGAGCAATTTGCAGTTTGTCGATTAGGATTTGTGCCTTATATTCCATATTTTCGTCGTGACTATCTAGTCCAGATAAGACAACATCTCTAAGAGTTGGATATTTGCTCAAATCTGCATCTTGTTCCATATAACCAATCTTGACATTAGGCTGAATAAAAATCTCTCCATTGTCTGGCTCGATTACTCCTGCAATAATTTTTAGCAAAGTAGATTTTCCAGAGCCGTTTCTTCCCACCAAAGAAATTTTGTCTTTTTGGTTAATGTATAGTTCAACATTTTCAAAAAGTGGTTTGTTGCCAAAGCTCAAAGAAACATCTTTTAGTGTATATATTGGAGGCTCAATCATCAATTATCCTTTATTATTTTTTTTGGCATTATATATAAAAATTTATTTTATGCAATATGATTAGAGCAGATTGCGATAAAACATTTGAATAAAAAATTTTTTTATATATTATATTTTTAAGTTAATTTTATTATATTGGTGTTGCTAATGACAAAATTTTTATTACTTTTATCTCTTATCTCTTTTTATGCAAATACAGATGTTGCAAGGGCGAGTGCTCCTTCTCCTAAAGAAACTTCTTTAACAGACTTGTTTGGAGATATGCAACCTGTTGAAAGAAAAGATCATAGCGAATATAAAACGGTTAAAAAAGATGAAAAAAAAGAAGAAAAAAAAGATAGCATAGAAGAAAATTCTGAAGAAAAAAAAGATGGGATTTTTTCTTTTTTGAACTTCTCTTTTTTCCAAAACAAAGACAAAGCAAAAGAATTGTCGCGACAAGTTAGCGAAAACCAAGAAACATACATGCAAAGAATGGAGCGTTTGGCAGAAGAAGGCGATGTTGAAGCAAGCCTAACTTTGGGCTTTATGTATTTGTATGGCGAAAATGGTGTAGAAAATGATAATGAAAAAGCATTTAAATACTATTCTATGGCAGCATCTCAAAACGATGATGTTGCAATAAATAATGTTGGTAGCTTATATTTTAGCGGTATCGGCACTAAGCAAAATACATTGCTTGCTGCAAAAATGTTTGATAAGGCCGCCAAGCTAGGTAATGCAGAGGCAGCGGTTAATCTTGCGTTTATATACCTAACCACCCCCAAAATTGATTATGTCAAAAATAATGTTATCGATTTGTTTGAGCAAGCTGCAGACAAAGGCAATATTACGGCAATATATATGCTTGGGCATTTTTATAAGGACGGTTTTTTGGTTGAGCAAGATTATCAAAAGGCATTTGACTTGTTTGAAAAAGCAGCTCAAGCAGAATATGATGAAGCCGAGTTTGAGCTTGCAATGAGATATATAAGAGCAGAGGGAACACCTCGTAACTATGGTAATGCCGTAAAATATCTTATTAGGTCATCTAATCAAGGAAACTTAAACGCAATGGTGACTTTGGGTAATATTTTAGCGGCGGGAACAGCTTATCCAAAGAATGAGTATCAGGCATATATTTGGTTTAATATTGCATCGGTTTATGATGTTCCTGGTGCATCAGAAAAACGTGATATTTTGGAAGAAATTCTAAAAATAGAAGAAGTTTTGCAAGCACAAGCTGCATCAGAAAGTTTTGTAGAAAATCCGTCAGAAGTAACGCACTATATAAGACAGACTTTTGGTAGAAATATATCATCTTTTATTACTAACTAACAAAAAAACACTCTCAAAGTTGAGAGTGTTTTTTTTGTTATTTAAGATTATTTATGTAGATGAGGCATTGTTGCTTCTTGTTTTAGAGCTTCTACAAACTCATCTAGTTTCATAACCATTTGCTTATCTGAGCCAATGCGTCTAACTGTAACGGTTTTTTCTTCTCTTTCTTTGGCGCCCACTACAGCGATTACTGGAATTTTTGCCAAAGAATGTTCTCTAACCTTATAGTTAATTTTTTCATTACGCAAATCAGTTTTTGCAATCAATCCGTTTTTGTTCAAAAGTTCGGCCACTTCATTTGCATAGCCATCAAACTCGCTAACAATAGGGGCAACAACTACTTGCTCAGGAGAAAGCCATAAAGGAAGTTTGCCAGCATAATGCTCAATCAATATTCCCAAAAATCTTTCGATTGAACCAAACAAAGCACGGTGTAACATCACAGGGCGATGTTTTTCTCCATCTTCACCAATATAAGAAATATCAAATCTCTCAGGCAAGTTCATGTCTACTTGAATAGTTCCGCATTGCCATTCACGGCCAATTGCATCTTTTAGCACAAATTCTAGTTTGGGGCCATAAAAAGCTCCTTCACCTTCATTGATTTCAAAGTCATAACCATTATTTGTAAGAGCATTTGCAAGAGCTTGTTCAGACAAGTCCCAAACCTTATCGTCGCCGATTCTTTTTTCTGGTCTAGTTGACAAATAAATCTTAACTTCGTCAAAGCCAAAATCTTTGTATATGTCTAGAATTAGTTTTAAGGTAGAAATGCATTCATCTTCTAATTGACTTTGAGTACAAAAAATATGCGCATCATCTTGCGTAAATTCTCTAACTCTCATTAGTCCCATCAAAGCACCACTTGCCTCATAACGATGAACCTTGCCAAACTCTGCCATCTTAATTGGCAAGTCACGATAAGATTTTATGCCTTGTTTATATACAAGCAATCCTCCTGGGCAGTTCATTGGCTTAATGCAAAAAACTTTTCCGTCTTCTGTTGTTCCAGAGTAATTGTGCTCACCATATTTTTCCCAGTGGCCAGAGGTTTCCCACAAGCATCTATCCATAACTGCAGGGGTAGAAACTTCACTATAACCATTGTTAGTTTGCCTATTTCTCATATATTCAATAAGTTTTAGATATATTTTGTATCCTTTGTCATGCCAAAAAGCGCAGCCTGGAGCATACTCTGGCTCAAAGTGGAACAAGTCCATTTCTTTGCCCAATTTGCGGTGGTCTCTTTTTGCGGCTTCTTCAAGCATAAGCAAATAAGCATTAAGATCTTTTTTGTTAGCCCAAGCTGTTGCATATATTCTTTGCAACATTTCTTTGCTAGAATCTCCACGCCAGTAGGCACCAGCAACCTTCATAATTTTAAAGGCATCACCGAGTTTGCCTGTTGAGGCAATGTGCGGGCCTCTACAAAGGTCCGTAAAACTGCCTTGAGTATACAAAGAAAGTACTTCATCTTCTGGCAGATCTTCAATAAGTTCAACCTTATATTTCTCGCCAATAGATTTAAAATATTCAATAGCCTCATTTCTTGGCATAACTTTTCTACTAACTACTTCATCTCTTTTAACAATTTCTTTCATCTTGTCTTCGATTTTTTCAAAATCTTGAGTTGTAAAAGGTTCAGCGCGAGAAAAGTCATAATAAAAACCATTGTCAATAACTGGTCCAATAGTAACTTGCACATTTGGCCATAGCTCTTTTACGGCTTGTGCCATAATATGAGAAGCCGAGTGGCGTAAAATGTCTAGTCCTTCTTTGTCTTTGGTCGTAATTATGGTTACATCTGCATTCGTAGTTATTGGCGTGTTTATATCTTGTAGTTTGTCATTAACCTTAACTGCAATAGCATTTTTTGCTAATCCAGCACTAATTTTGTTGGCAATATCCATTCCAGATACATCGCCATCAAAACTCATAACATTACCGTCTGGTAATTTTATAGCAACCATATTTATTTCCTTTATTTATCTGTTTTCATTAGTTCGTAATATACATCAATAGTTTTATCACACATTTTTTGTGTAGTAAAGTTATCATGCACATTTTTTATTGCCGCCTTAGATATTTGCTCTTTTTTATCATTAGGCAGGCTAAGAGCCCAATCAAGAGCGTCTGCCAAAGATTGGGGATTTTTATTTTCAAACAATTTACCCGATATTCCGTCAATAACGTTTTCTAGCGAGCCTCCAATGTTTGAGGCAATAACGATTTTGCCCATAGCTTGTCCTTCTATTGCAATTCTGCCAAATGCTTCGGGTTGGCTAGATGCAGAAACAATTATAGAAGAGATATACATCATTTCTGGCACATCATTACTATGTCTAATAAAACTAAAATTTGCTCCAAGATTTTTTTCTTCAATAGCTTGTTTTAGGCTTTGGGTGTATTTGGTTCTGCCTTGGTCGTCGCCTAACAAAATGCAATGAAAATTCTTGTCCTTAAGCTTGGACGCCGCCTCAATAAGAAGCTGTTGTCCTTTCCAGCTAGTTAGTCTTCCAATTAACAATATAATTGGTTTGTCTTCTGGTATGTTATGTTCTTTTATTATGCTAACAATTTTTTCTTGCTTAATGCTACTAGGGCAAAATTTTTCTACATCAACACCACGGTGAATTGTGATGATTTTGTCTTTGTTAATATCATAGTTTTTGATTATATGCCCTTTGATATGGTTAGATACGGCAATGATTTTTTTGCCATAAGTCATCACACTATTGTAAGGTTTTTTAAGCCAAAGAGGTTTTAGTCCATATGTTCCATGAAAAGATGTCAAATAAGTAACGCCAGCTCTTTTTGCTGCCCAATATGCACTCCATGCAGGAGCTCTAGAGCGTGCGTGAACAATGTTTATTCCATTTTCTTTAATGATTTTTTCTAACCTGATAGAATTTTTATACATTTTTATTGGGTTTTTTGTTTTTAGCTCTAGCTCAAAATGTTTAACATTAATTTTTTTGAGGTTATGAGTAAGTCTTCCGCCTTGCGATGCCACAAAACTTTTTATGCCAATTTTGTTAAGTGCTGTTGCAATTTCTATTGTGCCACGTTCTACGCCACCTTGGTTCATTTCTGGCAAAACTTGCAATATGACTGGTTCTATATTTTTATTTTCTAACATTTATATTCATACCTTTATTTTTATCATAAATACAAAATATACCGATAAAATCCAATTTGCAATACAATTTGAGCATAATATTTTATAAAATAGCTAGATTTTTGCAGTATATATTGTTAATATCTAAAAATATAGTTTTATAATAGTTCAATCTTTGCTATTTTAAAATAAATTTGAAAAGGTTTGAGGTGGTTTATTGGCTAAAATCATAAAAAATGCCAACAAAAGCAAATGTTTTTGCGTAGTTTTGTTTTTGATTGTGGGTCTTTTGGGCGGATTGCTTTGTTATAATAACATCAAAGCAACCAATATTTTTGTTCCAAAAGCAATAGAACTTTGTGGCAATGACTATATAAAGCAAAGCCAAGAAGCCTTATATTCTCAAAAAATTAAGCAGATTTTGGAAGAAGTCGTTGGGCAAGATAATATAAAAACTGAAGTCAATTTAGAAATAGACTTTGACACTGAGCTAGTTAGCCAAGAGTTTTTTAGTCCCAATGATGTGGTTATTCGTAAGCAAACTAGTGAGCCAAAAGATTTTGACTTAAAACAAAGCATTGAGTATGCAATCAACAAAACTACTCGCAATATTACTAAAGCTAGCGGATATGTAAAGCGTATTTCTGCTGTGGTTTTGGTTAATGATGATTGTCAAGAAGAAGCCAAAAACAAAGTGGTTTGTTATCAAAGAAATCTTTTTGAGATGAACCAGCTTTATGAACTAGTAGAAACAATTCTTGCTATAGACTATTTTAGAGGCGATGTTCTAAAAATAGAAAATGTTAGATTTTCTAATAGCAGCTTTGGCATAAAAGATTATTTGCCTTTATATATTTTTGAGGGAATAATTATTGCATTAATGATAATTGTAATATTCCTAATGCCAAAAAAACGTAATCCTAAATATGTTGTTGCTTCAGAAGAAAAAATCTCAAAGCCAGAGGTGCAAAACATAGAACAAAAAGTATCTTTGCCAATAAAAGAACATAGTTATAAGCAAGTCATGCCAATAAAAAAAGACTTAAGTGTTTGGGACAAGATAAGCCAGTTAGAAACTAATTTATTGGTTAAATACCTAAAAAAAGAATCTCCTCAAACAATAGCGTTGGTCTTGTCAAAAATACACTCAGACAAATCTTCGTTAATATTGTCTTATTTGTCAGATGCAATGATGGCAGAAGTTGTGGACGCAATGCTTAATCTAAAATCAATAAACAAAGAGATTATGCAAGAAGTAGAGATTGCCATAAAAAGAGATTTGTTAGAAGATGTGAACCAAGCAACTGTCATAAAAGAAAAAGACTTTTTAGGTTCGGGCTTAGTAGATGAAGATTTGTTAATAGAAACTTTTGAGGATTTGAGCAGATTAAGCAAAGCCGACATAGACATTATCTTGTCTCATGTTAGCAAGCAAAAAATTGCCTTATCACTTAAAGGTGCATCGCAAAAACTAAGGCAGTCATTTTTATCTAGCATTAGCCCACAAGACAGTCATCTGTTGACGCAAGAGCTACAAAATCTTGGTCCCGCAAAACTAAAAGATATAGAGCAATCACAAAAAGATATAGTGGCAATTGCCCAAGAGATTGCAAAGCTAAGAAATCAAAATAGGTAAGTAAAAAATATGAACAATTTTGAGCCTTTTGAGTTTGATAATTTTATTATAAAAGACAAAGAAGAGGTTGCATTTATTGATTTGTCGGTCAACAAAGCTCCTATAATAAGTGATGCAAATTCTGCAAAAGCATTAGAGTTAATAGACGCTCAGCTCAAAAAACTTTTGGAGCTTGAGCATAAAGATAATATTGCCATGCTAAAGACCTTATTGCAAAAACTTTCTCCAGTTTTGTTGCAAAAGCACAGCCTAGATATTGTGGCTGATTTTGTTGAAAAAAATTTCTTTGAGCTCAAAAAACAAAAAACTTTGGATTTTTATTTGCATCCAGATGTTATACATAACATCAAAGAAAAAATACACTCTTTAGCAAGCTATAATCAATAT
>CAYJKS010000016.1:0-12148 GCA_964370705.1 uncultured Azospirillaceae bacterium | reverse complement strand
ATCATTTAATCCTTTAGGTAGCGCTACAGATGGGTTTTTTATTGCCATAATGCAAAAAACTTAAGCCTTGATTATTTATTTGGGGAAAAGTAAGTTTTATTTGAATTTTGTATTTGTCTTTTTGTTTGAGTATGCTATTTTGAGTTAACAATATATTAACCATTTTGCTTTGGAACTATGATGTCTAATCAAGTAATAAACTCTTTTTATGCTTACCAAGAAGCTATGCGCAGAATCTCAGATAATAAAGAATCTGGTGAGGTTTCTGAGAGTTTGTTTTCTTTAGAAGAAGAAATGGAGAATGATATTAGTAAATTGGTAGATGCAGTATCAAACGCCGAAGACAACCTCAAAGATGTGCTTAGTGTTAGTGATTCTTATCAAGAAATTTTAAAAATGATAATGTAATAGTAAAAATATCTTGATTATTTTTTCAAACTATATTATCTCTCCTTTATAAATATTTTATGTGCGACTGTGGCGAAATTGGTAAACGCGTAACGTTGAGGTCGTTATGAGCCTAGCTCTTGAAAGTTCAAGTCTTTTCAGTCGCACCACTTTTTTTGATGGAGGTTTTAGTTGGCAAACAAATCTAAAAAAATTAAAGCTAAATCAAAAAATAAATTTATCTCTCAATATGAGTATAATAAAAAGAAAAAATCTCCACAAACTTCTTATCTTGGTTTGGGAGAAAAGTTCATAAACTCAATTATTATTGGGCTTAATGAAGATGATGATATTCATGTAAAAAAAATTATTGAAGGGTTAGATGAATATGACCTAGCCAAACTTATTGAAGTATTGAACGTTAGTCAGCGTAAAAAGTTGATTAAAATTATTGGTGATAAGTTAGACCCTGCTGTTTTTCCTGAGTTAAATGAAGTTGTTATTGAGCAAGTGCTAGACAATTTGGAAGAAAGCCAAATTGTTCATATTGTTAATGAACTTGATTCGGACGAGGCTGTAGAGCTTTTAGAGAATATGGATGAACAAGAGCAGGGGCAAATTATTAGCCAACTTGACCCTTTGCTCAAACATCAAGTGCAATCATCTCTAAATTATCCCGAAGATTCTGCTGGCCGTATAATGTCACGTGACTTTGTTAGTATGCCAGACAATTGGAGTGTTGGCGAAGCTAAAAAGTTTTTGCTTGGTAATAATGACTTGCCAGATGATTTTTATACAATCTTTTTAATTGATGAAAAAACTCAAAAACCAACAGGAAGACTTGATTTAGACAAGCTACTTAGAGCAAGAGCTGGAGATAGTATCTCGGCGATTATGGACGGAGAGATTATTCCAGTTGATGTTACTACCGACCAAGAAGAGGTAGCTCATATGTTTAGAGAATATGGTTGGATGTCTGCTTTGGTTGTTGATAATAAGGGGAGGCTTATTGGCACAATTAGTGTTAGTGACATTGTTGACATTGTGCAAGAAGAAGCTCATGAAGATATGTTGATCAATTTGGTTGCTTACAAATTTGTTTGCCACAATAATTGCCGCCTCAGTTGTGCAAGGGTTTGAAGATATTATTGCTCAGCTTTCTGTGTTGGCGGTTTTAATGCCCATAGTCGCATCAATGGGCGGCACAACAGGGCAACAGACTTTGGCAGTGGTTGTTCGCTCTATTGCAACCAAAGAGCTTACTTCTCGCAATACTTTAAGGGTAATAGGCAAAGAGTTCTTGGTTGGGTTGTTAAACGGCATACTTTTTGCCGGTCTAATATGGATAGTTGTGAGTGTTTGGTTCCCTGAGCAACAAACCCTAAAATATATTATTTCTTTGGCAATGATATGTAATCTGTGTATTGCTAGCTTGGCAGGTATATTAATTCCTCTAACCTTAAATAAACTAGGTGCAGATCCAGCAATTTCTTCTGGTGTATTTTTAATTGCTTGCACGGACTCTGGTGGGTATTTTATATTCTTAGGGTTAGCTCAAATGCTTTTATTTTAAGTTTTTCTGCATAGTTTTCAAATTCTGCTTTTTTATATATAAAATAAGATTATAATGTCATAAAAATAAATAGTTTTAGGAGAAAAGTTTTGATATTGGGCTTAGGAATTGCTTTTTTGATAATTATACTAGATCAACTCTCAAAATACTGGGTAATGAATGTGTTATTGAGTGAGTTTGTGCTAATAAATTATACTTCATTTTTTAATCTTGTTAGAGCATGGAATACAGGAGTTAGTTTTTCTATGTTTAATAACTACGGTGCTTTGGGGGCTATTGTTTTGAGCCTTGTTGCTATGGCGATTGTGGCAATGCTTATTTATTGGCTAAAAAATGAAAAAAATAAGCTTTTGCAGGTTTCTTTGGGGCTAATTATTGGTGGTGCTATTGGTAATGTTATAGATAGGGTCAGATTTGGTGCTGTATTTGACTTTTTGGACTTTAGCTACAATGGGTATCATTGGCCTGCGTTTAATCTAGCAGATAGCACAATTTGTGTTGGAGCAACAATAATCATAGCTCATAGTGTTGTTGATTTTGTAAAGATTAAAATAAAAGAAATAAAAAGCAAAAAAAATAAAGGAGAATAAGATGAAAAAAATAATATTGACTTTGTTTGTGGCAATTTGTTTGTCGGCATGTAGTAATAAAGCAAAAGAAGATATTGGTCTAAGTGCAAAGGCTCCAGATGCAACAAAATCTGAGGTTAGACCATCTTTGATTTTGCCTCCTAATTATAATATGCGACCAGTTGTAAAAATACCAAAAGCTAGTATGAATATAGAAAAAGAATAGTTGGTGTAATGAATAAACTTAGGTTTGTAATTGTTTGTATTTGTGCAACTTTGTTTGGCTTAAAATGTGAGGCAAAGTTGTTTGAACTTTATGAATACTTTTTGCCAAATGGTTTGAGAGTTATTGTTGTGCCTAATCATAAGGCGCCAATTATTAGGCAAATGTTATGGTATAAGGTTGGTGCTTTAGACGAGAAAATTGGCAAAGGCGGCTCAGCTCATTTGTTAGAACATTTAATGTTTAGGGGAACAAAAAATATAAGAGGCGATGAGTTTAATCAAATTATGCAAAAAAATGGCGCAGAAAGCAATGCTTTTACCTCTCAAAACTTTACAGTTTATCATCAAAGTGTAGATATTAGTCGTTTGGAGCTTGCAATGTTTTTGGAAGCAGACAGAATGCAAAATCTAAACATTACTCCAGATAGTTTTGAAAAAGAGCAAAAAATAGTCTTTGAAGAAAGAAAACAAGTGGTAGAAAACAATCCTTTTTCTGCTTTTTCTGAATCAATTAGGCGTGCCTTGTGGCAAGATCACCCATTTGCTCGTCCTATTACTGGGACTAGTCAAGAGATTTTGAGCCTAAAGTTAAAAGATGTTAATGACATTTATAATTATTTTTATGTTCCCAATAATGCTGTTTTGGTGCTTTCTGGTGATATAAAGCCTCAAGTAGCTTATGAATTAGCTTTAAAATATTATGGAAAGATTAAGCCAAATCCAGATTTTGAACCAACAAAGCTCATGGAGCTAAAGAATTTATCTAAGAGTAATATGCATATGAATTTGCCAAGAGTTAATGTTGCAAGATTAACAAGAAATTATATTGCTCCGTCTTATAATTATCAAAAAGATAAAATATATGCATATATGGTTTTGGCAAGCTATTTGGCTCAAGGTGAGACTTCTGCTCTTTATAGAGATTTGGTGCTAGACAACAAAAAGGCAATAGCAGTTTTTGGTAGTTATGATTATACTTCTAGGAGCTATGGTAGTTTTTATATCTCGGCAATTCCTCAAAAAGAAGTAGAGCTTGCAGAGTTGCAAAAAGCTTTAGACAAGGCTTTGGCAAAAGCAATTGATAATCTTGATAATAATGAGCTAGATATTATAAAAAATAAGATGTTAGCAGGGCTTGTTTATCTAAAAGACAATCCCAACGATGCAGGATATATTGTTGGAAACTTGGCAAGCATTGGTATGAGTAAAGAAGAGATAGAAAATTATGCTGAGCAAATAAATAATGTTAGCTTAAGCGATGTCAAAAATGCCTTTGAAGAATTGTTTGATAATAGCTCAATGATAGAAGGATGGGCAAAACCACAAACAAGAGGTGCAAATGAATAGAAGTAAAAAAATTAGATATTTGTTTGCGGCTTTATTAGTTCTGGTTGCTAGTGCTATGTTTGCTTATGAACATTTTGCTAAGTTTAATCCGCAGAACTTGGTTAAAAACTCAAAATTAAGTAAAAATAATTTTGCAATAGATGTTCAAGAAATAATCTCTACCAAGTATGGTATAAAGGCTTATCTGTTTGAAGATAATTCTAACCCAATCATTAGTATTAACTTTATTTTTGCTTATGCTGGAAGTATTGCCGAAAATCACAATAAATTAGGACTTGCTAATATTGCAGCATCAATAATGGGAGAAGCAGCAGGAGATTATGATAGCCAAGAGTTTAAGCAAGAGCTAGAAAACTACGCAATCTCTTTAGGATACACAGCGTCAAAAGATAGTTTAACAGGTAGCTTGCTTACCATAAAATCTAACAAAGAGAAGGCGTTTGAGCTATTAAGGCTCTCTTTGATGGAACCAAGAGTAGATAAAGCTGACTTAAGCAGAATAAAGCAACAAGCATTGATTGCCCTAGAGCAACAAAATGAACAACCACAAACAAAATTGTCTTTAATTGCTACCCAAAAAATATATGGTGACCATGCTTATGGCAAAAATCCATTAGGTAGCAAAGATAGTATTATGAGCATTGGCAAAAGCGATGTTTTGAATTACATCAATAATAATTTGGGAAAAGATAATTTGTTTGTCGGAATCTCTGGAGATATTAGCAAGGCTGAGGCTGAGCAAATGTTAGATGATGTTTTTGGCGGTATTTCTGAAAATGGGGCAAAGCAACTAACTAACAGGCCAAAAATAAAATATGGGCAACATATTGATATTAGTGAAGATATTGCACAAAACATTTCTATGTTTGTGACTAAAGGGACTACTAGACTTTCTAGAGATTTTTATCCTTTATATGTTGCAAATTATATTTTGGGCGGATCTGGGCTAAATTCTCGTCTAAATAAATTGGCCAGAGAAGATGAGGGCTTGACTTATGGAATATATACGAGCTTGAGTATTATGGATAATGTTGAGCTTATTTCTGGTAGTTATTCTTCCACACAAGAAAACTTTGCCAGAGTTGGCGAAATTGTTTTGTCTGAGTGGCAAAAAATAAGACAAAATGGAGTGTCGCAAAAAGAGTTAAATGAAGCAAAAGACTATTTGGTTGCTTCTTATAATTTGCGTTTTGCAGATATATCTGTTTTGTCGGAAATGTTAGCATATATGCAAAAAGATAAATTAGGTATAGACTTTTTGCAAAAACGCAATGATTATATAAAAAACATTAATCTTGCTGAGGTTAATCAAGTAGCAAACAAATATTTTAATCCAGATAATTTAATAATTATCAATATGGGTAGATTTAATACAAAATAGGAGAAATTTTATGGAAAACGGTGCAAATAAGCTAAAATCTTGGAAAAAACTACAAAGACACTATCGTTGGGTTAAAAAAATAGAGATGAAGGATTTGTTCGAGCAAGATGCTAAAAGGGCAGAAAAATATAGTATAGATTTGGATAATTTACATTTTGATTATTCTAAAAACCGTTTTAATGAAAAAACTCTAAACTATTTATTGGAACTAGCTAAAGAAAGTAAGCTAAAAGAAAGTATTGATGCAATGTTTGCTGGTGAGAAAATTAACTCAACAGAAGGTCGTGCAGTTTTGCACACAGCATTACGTAATAGAGATAGCTCTCCCGTTTATGAAAATGGCAAAGATGTTA
The DNA here is from genome assembly GCA_964370705.1 of uncultured Azospirillaceae bacterium. Classification (GTDB taxonomy): domain Bacteria; phylum Pseudomonadota; class Alphaproteobacteria; order RF32; family CAG-239; genus JAFUYI01. Next base: position 6,313 of record CAYJKS010000016.1, on the reverse strand, counting down.
TGCCAGAAATAAATGAAGTGCTTGCCAAGATGAAGAACTTTATAGAGCAAGTTAGATATGGTAACTTTAAGGGGCATACAGGCAAAAAGCTAACAAATATTGTTAATATTGGTATTGGTGGCTCAGATTTGGGTCCTGTTATGGCAACAACAGCTCTAAAAGAATATTGGGACAAAGATATGAATTGTTATTTTGTATCTAATATAGACGGCTCTGCTTGTGATGATGTTCTTAGCAAAATTGATGCAGAAACCACATTGTTTGTGATTGTGTCAAAAACATTTACAACAATAGAGACCCTAACAAATGCTCAAACTTGTCGCAAATGGCTAATAGAAAAACTTGGAGAACATGCAGTATCTAAGCATTTTGTTGCTGTTTCTACTAATGCAAAAGAGGTAGAAAAATTTGGTATTGATACAAATAATATGTTTGGCTTTTGGGATTTTGTGGGTGGAAGATATTCTTTATGGTCAGCAGTAGGGTTATCTGTTGCGTTGGTTATAGGTATGGATAATTTTGAAAAAATGCTAGAAGGTGCATATTCTATGGATAAGCATTTTAAGAATTCTGATTTGGATAAAAATATTCCTGTAATTATGGCATTGATGGGTATTTGGTATAATAACTTTTTTGGGTTTAAGCAATATGGGGTTATTCCTTATGATCAAGACTTGAGATATTTTCCAAATTACTTGCAACAGTTAGACATGGAAAGTAATGGAAAATCTGTTACCAAAGACAACAAGTTCATTAGATATGCAACAGGTCCGATTTTGTTTGGCGGCGCTGGAACAGATGTTCAACATTCATTTTTTCAGCTAATTCATCAAGGCACTTCAATAACTCCAATAGACTTTATTATTCCAGCTATTTCTCATAATGAAGTAGGAGCTCATCATGAGATTTTGCTTGCAAATGCTTTGGCTCAAGGTGAGGCGTTGATGCGTGGCAGAAGCAAATATGAAGCAGCCGATGAGTTAAGAGAAGCTGGTAAGACAAATGCTGAAATTGAAGTATTAAGAAGATTTAAGACTTTTAGAGGCAACCGTCCTTCTAATACAATATTACTCAAAAAAGTTGACCCACGTAGTTTGGGTATGTTGGTTGCAATGTATGAGCATAAGGTATTTGTTCAAGGGGTTATTTGGAATATTAATTCTTTTGATCAAATGGGTGTTGAATTGGGCAAAAGAATGGCACTTAATATCTTGCCAGAGATACAAGGACAAACCATAGGCAAGCACGATTCTTCTACTACGCATCTTATTAAGTTAATTAAAAAAATTAGAAATTAGAGGTTTTTTATGTCAATAAGGATTTTGCCCAGTAACTTAGTTAATCAGATTGCTGCTGGAGAGGTGGTAGAAAGACCTTCTTCAGTGGTAAAAGAACTGGTAGAAAATGCAATAGATGCGGGAGCAAGCCTTATTGATATTGTGTTGATAGACGGTGGCAAAAGTCTTATATCTATTAGTGATAATGGCAAAGGCATGAGTAAAGAAGACTTGAATCTGGCAGTTGAGCGTCATGCGACCTCAAAACTGCCAGATGAAGATTTGTTTAATATTGGCTTTTTGGGATTTAGGGGAGAAGCATTACCTTCTATTGCATCTGTTTCTAAACTTAGCATAATATCAAGAACCAAAGACAGTGAAAATGGTTGGAAGATAGAAATTTGTGGTGGCAACAAGCAAGAGATTGTTCCTAGTTCAGCCAAATTTGGCACAAAAATAGAAGTTAGAGATTTGTTTTATGCAACTCCAGCAAGGCTAAAATTTTTGAAGTCAGCGACTGCTGAGATGTCTAATTGCATTGATATTATAAATAGAATTGCTTTGGCTAATCCGCATATTTCTTTTTATTTGTCAGATGGTATTAAGAAAAAGGTTTCTCTTAATGCTTTTGAAGGAGATTTGTTTGATACTAGGTTAAAGCGTTTGTCTGATGTTATGGGAAGAGATTTTGGTAATAACTCTTTGCTCATAGATGCAACAAGAGATAACCTTAGAATTAGTGGATATGTGAGCTTGCCAACATATAGTAAGGCAAATAGCTTGGGGCAATATTTGTTTGTTAATAATCGTCCTGTTAGAGACAAGTTGTTGCTTGGCGCAATTAGGGCAGCTTATCAAGGAGTGTTAGAAAATAACCGTTATCCGCTTTGTGCTTTGTTTTTTGATATTGAACCTAGTTTGGTTGATGTTAATGTTCATCCCGCAAAAGCAGAGGCGCGTTTTTTTGATAATGTTTTGGTAAGAGGTTTGCTGATTACAGCCATTAAGAGTGCATTACTTGCAGGAGGGCAACAAAGTGCAAGCATGATGAGTAATATTGCTCAAATAACAAACATTGCTTCTGCAACGCCTTTACAAACTATGTATGAGCTAAAAGATTGCAAACCTGCGTCTTCTTATGATTTTGTGTCTAGTTATGGCTCAAGCAGAAACAAGTTTGCCAAATTGCCAGAATTAGAACGTAATTTTTCGGTCAAAACAGAGATTTGTGGTAATAATAATTTGAGTGATGATATTGGAGCATTGGGTTTGGCAAAGGCTCAATTCCATAATCGATATATTATCTCTCAGACTGAAAATGGCATTATTGTTGTTGATCAACATGCAGCACATGAGCGAATAGTTCTAGAAGACCTAAAAAAATCTTTGCTAACAGGTGATAAAGTTGCTTCTCAAATTTTGCTCATTCCAGAAGTTGTTGAGCTGTCTATGGCAGAAAAAAATCATATATTGAATAATCTGGAAGAATTTAAGAAGTTTGGATTAGAAGTAGAAGAATTTGGAATAAGTGCTGTTGTTGTTAGAGAAACTCCTGCAATTATAAAAGATTGTGATGCAAAACAGCTTATTAGCAACCTAGCTCAAGAGATTGCAGAGTGGGGCAAAGATTTTGCGTTGGAAGAAAGGCTAAATAATATTTGTGCAACAATAGCTTGTCATGGCTCAGTTAGAGCAGGGCGAGCTCTTAACCTTGCAGAGATGAACAAGCTACTTAGAGATATGGAGCAAACTCCAAACTCTGGACAATGTAATCATGGGCGTCCAACATATATTGAGTTATTACTCAAAGATGTAGACAAACTCTTCCATAGATAATTTTTTTAATTCTTATTTATATCGTTGGTTTGAAGCAATAAAATATATGATAGAATAAAGTTTATAGATATAAAAAATCCCTTGAAAAGACTTCAAGGGATTTTTGTTATTAGTAATTAGTGCATGTGTTCTTCGACTTCAATGTTTGGAACCTTGGCATCACATTCAGCTTCAACTTCAGCATGGCCGTGTTTTGCCATTGCATCTTTTATTGTTGTGGCGGCTGTTTTGCAAGAACTTGCATCCTTAAACCATACTTTGTATTCATACTTACCAGCGCTTAAAGAGCCCTTAACTTGGCGAACTCCTTGTTGCATTTGAACCGCTTTTAGGGCTGATTCGACGCCCTCAAATCCATTCACAAATGTAGCGGATGTGATTTGGGCATTTGCACTTGTTGCAAATAAAATTGCAACAGCGGATGTTAATATAGTTTTTTTCATTTTTATTCTCCTTTTTCTGAAAATTTGTGATACACCAAAGGTGTAATAAGTAGATTTAAGACTGTTGTTGCTAGTAATCCATAAGCAATAACAACTGCAACAGGATATAGAATCTCTTTTCCGGTTGTGTTGCCACCAATCAAAAGTGGCACAAAACCAATAATAGATGTTAATGTTGTCATCATCACAGGCTCTAGGCGTTCTTGAGTGACATCTATAATGCGTTTAACACTTAACTTTGATTTTGATTGTTCTTCTTCTTCGGTATAAATATCCATCAATAAAATACCATTTCTAATTCCAATCCCAACCAATGCCACAAGACCAATAATGGTTGCAACCGAAATTGTTTTTGAAGTTATAAATACACCAAAAATACCACCAATAATAGACAACGGAATTCCTGCCATTAATTGAGTTGCAAGATTGATATTTCTATAGTTCATATAAAGTGCTCCATACATCAACAAGAAAGATGCAATAGACAATAACAATATGTTTCTTGCTGCTTCTTGCTGAGTTTTGAACTGACCATCAATTTGAATAAACATTCCAGAAGGAAGCTCAATTTCTTCATCAAAAGATTTTCTTAAAGCGTTTACAACCTTTTCATGGTCTCGGCCATCAATATTGGCTTGAACCACAGAACGCTTAGCCCCGTTTTCTCTAACAATTTCATTTTGACCTTTAACCTCAATTACATCAGCAACACTGTTTAGGGCAATCATATCACCAGAAACAGTTGTGATTGGAATATTTTTGATAGCTGCAATGTCAGGTGTGCTTGTTCCCTTAAATTTTAAGACCACATCATATAAAAATTCATCTTTCATAATCTGCGCAACAGCTTGTCCCATATAGGCACTTTCAACCGCATTGACTGCTGTTTTAAGTTGCACGCCATGACGAGCTGCTTTGTCTTTGTCAAACTTAACCTCAATTTGTGGGATTTGCACCTGCATATCACGAGCCACATCAACCAAAGAAGTATTAGCCTTCATAATTGCTTCAACTTCTTCAGTCGTTTTGTTTATCAGCTCTAAGTTATTGCCAAATATTTTAACCACAATTTGTGCCTGAATACCCGAGATTATAAAGTCAATACGGTGAGAAATTGGTTGCCCAATGTTAATAACAACACCAGGAAAGTTAAGCCTTTCTCTTATTTCTGCAACAATTTCATCTTTGCTGCGTTTAAGATCTGGAGTTAATCTAACCTCAATCTCATGAACATTTAAGCCCAGAGCATGTTCATCAAGCTCTGCACGACCTTGTTTTCTGCCAGTTACTTCAACCTCTGGTATTTGATGCAAGGCACGTTCTGCCATCAAACCAATACGTGAGCTTTCTTCTAAGTTTGTGCCTGCAGGAGTTGCAACAGTTACATTAAAGTTGCCCTCATTAAACGGTGGTAAAAACTCTTTACCAAAGCTAATAAAACACAAAATTGATGCCACAAATATTGCCATAATTGCAAACAACACTTTGTTAATATGCTTAAAAAATGATGTTAAAATAATCTTGTGCCATTTTTTGAAAAAAGCCACAACAAAAGTGTCATTTTTTGAGCCCAAAGATTTTACTTTTGGCAAAAGGTATGAACAAAGAACTGGCGTTAGAGTTACTGCCACAATCATAGATGATACCATAGACAAGATAAAAGCCATAGCAAGTGGCGTAAAGATTTTGCCCTCAATGCCACCAAGTGCAAACAATGGCAAAAACACCAAAAAGATTAAAACAGTTGAAAACACAATTGAGTTTCTAACCTCTTTTGATGCTTCATACACAACGCTTAAGATTGGTTTTTTGTCTTTTGCTTGTTTGTTTTCTTTAAGCCTTTTGAAGATGTTTGACAAGTCAACAATACTGTCATCAACAATAGAACCAAGAGCCATTGCAATACCGCCCAAAGTCATGGTGTTGATGTTTAGCCCAAAAAAGTTAAACACCAATGCCGTCATAACCAAAGAGCAAGGAATAACCGTTAAGATAATTGCCGTTCCTCTAAAGTTTACTAAAAAGATAAACAATATAATGGTTACAAATATTGCCCCCTCAACCAAAGCGGTTGAAATATTATCAATAGCGTTTTGAATAAATCTGCTTTGTTTAAAGATGTCTTTTTCAAGCACAATACCTTCTGGCAAAGTTTTTTCTATGCTATCAATTTCTGCTTCAATATTTTTGGTTAAAGCAATAGTGTCAACATCTGGTTGTTTGGCAATACTGATTAACACACCACGCACACCATTAATGCCCGCATCACCACGCTTAAATGGTTCTGCACCAATTTTCACAGTTGCAATTTGGTCAAGCGTAACAGCAGGTGCATCAGTTCTCATTTGGTTGGCTTTAACAACAACTTGTTTTAAGTCATTCACACTTTCAGGTCTGCCAATCGCACGGATAAGCTTTTCTGTATATGGGGTCATTAAAAAACCGCCTGTGCCGTTTAGCCCAGAGTTTGCTATTGCTTCATATACATCATCAATGCTAACATTTAACAACTGCATTTGCATTGGGTCTAGCTCTATTTGATATTGCAACATATCGCCACCCATAACAGAAGCACTTGCAATACCAGATACAGACAACAAGCGTTTTCTGATTTGAGTTTCACCAATTGTGCGGAGCTCCATTGGGCCAATGTCTGGATTTTGAGACGTCATACCAACAAGCATAACCTCGCCCATAATTGATGATATTGGAGCCATTACAATTTTTGTGCCTTCTGGCAAAGATGACTGCACCTGA
>CAYJKS010000015.1:0-12505 GCA_964370705.1 uncultured Azospirillaceae bacterium | reverse complement strand
TTGCTAACAAAACTAAAGGAAAATACTTTAGAGCAAAAGACACTATTGGCTTGCAACAAGTTTATGAGCAAATAGACAAGCTAAAACCAAGCCCGAATCAAGATCAATTTGTGCAAGAAGTAATAGATTTGTTCTATGTTCCGCTCTCTTTGGCATTAGTCTTGGCTTTGCTTGTGCTTCTTATTAAAAGAAAGGTAATATAATAATGCAAGAGTTTATTACTAATTTTCACTTTATGCGACCTTTTTGGCTTTTGTTATTATTGCTAGCAATATTTGGTTATAAGGTATTTTTTTCTAGCATAAAATCTAGCTCAGCTTGGGAGAAAGTGTGCGATAAGAATCTTTTGGACTTTTTGTTAGTTAAAGGAAGTTCTAAGCAAAGATATGCAATCATAAACATTTGCTTTGTTGCTTTTTTTGCCTCAATTATTGCTCTTGCGGGCCCTAGCTGGAAAAAACAAGAGATTCCAACATATGCTCCTCAAAATCCCATAATGATATTGCTTAATTTGTCATCAGAGATGAGCAACAAAGATGTTAGCCCTACAAGATTATCTAGAGCAAAGTTCGCAATATCGGATATGCTAGAGCTTGTAGGAAACACTCAAACAGGGCTAATTATATACACAAATGAGCCTTATCTTATCAGCCCAATTACGCAAGATAATCAAATTATTAAGAACCTGCTACCTGCCATAGATAGCGACATAATGCCCGCAAATGGCGACAGACTAGACAGGGCAATAGATTTTGGTGTAAACAAAATGAAAGATGCTGGCTTTGCAAACGGACAAATTGTTATATTTTCTGGAGATGTTGGGCAGGACTTCAAAAAGAGCCTAGAAGCTGCAACCTCTGCTCAAAAACAAGGATACAATGTTAATGCTGTTGAAATTAGTGCCAAAAAAAATGATAAGCTAGAGCTTATTGCAAGCAAAGGAAACGGCACTTATATTAGAGCATCAAAAGACTTAGACTCTATGTCAAGACTTGTTGAATTTATGAGCTCTGTTCAATCTTTGGAGCTAAAGAAAAGCGATAGTATGCAAGAAAACTGGGAAGACTTTGGCTATTATTTGCTGATTATTCCACTTTTGGTTTGCTTATATTTGTTTAGAAAAGGTATTTTTGCTATTTTATTTTTGCTTGCGATTAGCACAAACGCAAATGCAGGCTTTTTTACAAATTCTAATCAAGATGCAAAAAAGGCTTTTGACAAGCAAGACTATGCAATAGCTAGCAAAAAATTTGATGACCCCGAATGGAAGGCAGCTGCTAACTATAAGGCAAAAAATTATGAAAACGCCTATAAATACTACTCAAAATTTGGTGATATTACATCTTTATATAATCAAGGCAATGCTCTTGCAAAGAGCGGAAAAATAAAAGAAGCCATTGCCAAATATGAAGAAGTTTTGGCTCAAGACACAAAGCATGAAGATGCAAAGTTCAATCTTGAATATTTGAAAAAACAACAACAAAACCAACAACAAAATCAAGATAACGAGAACTCTGAGCAAGAAGACAAAGAACAAGACAAAAATAAACAACAAGAGCAAGAGCAATCTTCTCCAGATAAGAACAAACAACAAGAAAAAGAAGAAAAGCAACAGCAAAATCAGCAAAATCAAGAGCAAGAGCAAAGCTCAGAAGCTAGTAATAACAAAGAAGATAACAAAAACCCTGAGCAAGAAGAAAACCAACAACAGCAAGAACAAGAATCAGGGGCATCTGAGCAAAAAAACAACGAGCAAGCTCAGACAAAAGCTATGTCAGAAAAAAAAGAAGATAATCAAAAAAATAATGAGCAAGTGCAAGCAAGAGCTCAACAATACAGGAATATTCCTGAAGATACTGGTGGACTGCTTAGGGCTTTTATTAAAAAAGAATATATAAAAAATAGATATGAGGACAAATAAATATGATACGTTTTATTGGCACTTTTATACTTTGCTTATTAATTAGCAGTCAAGCTTTTGCAAATGAACTAACTGCCAAGGTAAATAGAAGTCAAATACCTTTGGGAGAAACTTTTTTGCTAACTTTAGAAACCCCCAATAATCCCAATGGGGCAGCTCCAGATTTTGCACCATTAAAAAAAGACTTTATTGTTTATTCGGTAGAACAAGGGATTAGCAACCAATATATTAACGGCAAATATAATACGAGCCATCGCTGGAATGTTGCTATTGCACCAAAGTCTTTGGGAGATATTGTTATTCCGCCTTTGAGCCTAGATGGAAAAACGAGTAGTCAAATAATCATAAAAGTTATTGATGGCAACTCTGAGCAAGCACAATCAACTGACGCTCCAAAGTTTTGGATAAAAAGCAAAATAGACAAGCAAAACCCTTTTGTGCAAGAACAAATAATATATAGCCTAACAATTAGTATGACTGAGCCACTGCGTGGAAATATGCCACAATTTTTAAGCGAAGAAGTTAATAATGATTGGAGTATTATGAGTTTGGGCGAGCCTGTTAGAAGCGTCAAAATATCTAATGGAAAAGAAATTACTAGCTATGAGTTTCGTTATGCTTTTTTTGCCCAAAGAAGTGGCAAACTAACAATTCCAGAAGCAAGGTTTGATGGCTATTATGAAGCAAGAGATGAATCTGCAAGAGGCAACTTTAGAGGAATGCTAAACCAACTTATGCTTGACCCACGTTCTGGCTTTGATGCTTTTGTGACCAAAAAACCTGTATATTTGAGTGCCAAACCAATAGATATTGAAGTCAAAGCTGCAATAGCAAGTCAAAGCAATTGGTGGTTACCTGCAAAAAATCTAAAAATCAGCTCAAGCTGGCAAGAAGCACCGCCTAGCTTTGAGGCAGGAGAAGCTACAAACAGAGAAATTGTGATTAAGGCGGTTGGAGTGCTAGATTCTCAGCTTCCAAATATTGAGTTTTTATCAGTTAATGGAATAAAGCAATATCCAGAAAAAGCAATTATAGAATCTGTGATTGAAGGCAATGATATTGTGTCTATTATGAAGATTAATAATGTCTATATTCCCGAAAAATCTGGCAAGCTCGAAATCCCTGCTATTGAGATTGAGTGGTATAATACAACAACAAACAAGCTGCAAAAATCTAGCCTGGCAAACAAAATCGTTGAGGTAAAAAAAGGCAAGCTCTTTGAAGAAGACACAAGCAACACCCTTAATACTTATCAAAAAGACAATGTTGCTCAAAGCAATCTCACGCCTCTAGAGCCTCAAAAGTCTTTGTCACTGGTTTATGTTGTGATGATTGTTGTTTTTGCTTTTTTGGGTGGCATTTTGGCTAGCTATTTTGTTCTTAAGCCCCAAAAGACTGTTCAAAAAACTCAAGAGCCTAGCTTTAAGAAAATAGATGTCAAAGACATAAAGTCTATTAGAGATAGCGTGTTAAGCTGGGCAAAAAAACATTATGCGAATGAGCAAATAAATAATCTTGATGATGTTGTTAAGCGAACAAAAGATGTAGAGCTAGAGTTTGAACTAAAGCTACTAAATCAGGCTCTATATTCAAGCGAAGAAGCAGCCTTTGATAGCAAGCGCTTTTTAGAAGTTTTTGCCCGCGTGAACAAAGGCACAAAAAAATCCTCTAAAAACAAAAGTCTTTTGCCAGATTTGTATAAATAGATTTATATGAGTTGCAGATATTTTAGAATATAAAAAATTGCGAATGCCTCAAATATCATCATTGCCCAAAAAAATGATTGATAACTCTTTTTCTTGCTCTTGTGCCTAAATATTTTTTGCCCTAAAAGTGCTCCACACCAACCGCCCAAAAACTCCAAAGTATGGAGATTGCTCTCTGGCACTCTCCAAGACTTTTTTTTGGCAGCGTTTTTATCTACACCATAAGCAACAAAAGTTACAAAGTTTATTGATATAAGATGAAATACCAAAAGCAACCACAAAGTCTTTTGATGAAAAGGAGTTGTCTTAAAATAATTCTCTTCTACAAAATATGCTGCTCCAATAACCAAAGCAAGATGAAGCATATAGAAGTTGTTTTTTCGAAGAGGAGGAACCAAAAACATTGCCCCCAATAAAATTATTGCAAAAGTTAAAACCATTTTATAAAAAATCCTTGCAGTTTGATACGTTAATTATGGCTAATGATAAGCTCATAAAATTAAAAAATCAATAACTAAAAAAAAGCTGGAATTTTTTGTAAAAATTAAATATACTCTCCTAAATATATATTTTATAGAAAGGGTTTTTTATGAAGAATCTACTTACAGTTTTGATAATAAGTTTAATTAGTGCTTGTAGCCATTATGCTAACCAAGATGAAGCGCCTAAATCTGATGTTGTAATGCTTGAAGTCAAACAAAATAATCTTGCCCCGTATAATGAATATAGCATAGATGCTTATGGCTCAAAAATGTATCATGTTGCGGCTTCTCGCACTACAAACAAAATGCTTAAAGAAGTTGAGCAAGTTTATGAGGATTCTCCTTGCAAAAAAGTTTATGTTATGCAAGCAAAAAAACACGGGCAGAAACACATTCCAGACGGCTATTATCATACGCAAAACATGACAAAAAACATTATAAAAGACTCTAAGGTTCTAGAACTTGTTGATTCTACTCAAACTGCCGATTGCAAACTAGATATTCAAATCTCAAAAATTGAAATTCCTAACCAAAGTGAAGACTTTTTGCAATATAAATTAGTTTTGCTAAACAAAGAAAATATTGAGATAAACTCTTGGTCTGAAGATATTGCTCAGATAAAAAACGATGACAGAAGTTGGTGGTAGTAAAATTATGCGTTTTTTTCTAGTTTTATATGGCTTAGTTTTTTTTGCAAACATTGCCCAAGCACAAGAATATAAATCAATAGAGCCTTTGGGACAAATTGATTACAACCAGCAAGCATACTCAAGTGCTGCCATTATCAGCATTGCAGGAGAGTCTTGCGAAGAGTTTTCTAATGCTCAATCCAAATCTAGTGTTAGGGTTAGGGTCACAGATAAGGCTAGTTATAATGCGGTTAAAAATGTAGATAAACTTAGAGATATAGACAGCCAAATACCTGAGCATGACATTAATGTGATTATTTATAACTTAATCGACAACTTTGTGCATAATTTATCTGTTAGTACCACCAAAGAGACTAATGACGAGCTTTGTGTTGAAGTATCTGGAGAGATTTTGCTTAGTGATATAGATGAGGCAATAGAGAGTGCATCACTTTCTGAACCTGCTCCAGAATATGACTTTGCAAAAGAAAATGGTGTAGAAGAAATAAACATAAATGATATTACACCAAAACCAAGCATAGAAGAGAGCAAAGAGGTTTTTTATAACCCAACTGCAGAAGTATTAAGCCAAGAGATGATACCAGCTGATGACAAAGAAGAATATATTGACACAAGAGCGAATGTTTATGTTGCACCTGTAAGCTTTTATAATGGTGCATCTTCTGCCAAGCAAGCATTGGTCCTCAAAGATTTTTTTGCAGATGAGGCAATATATAAGTTTGCTGACACAAAAGAAAACGCTGATTATACCCTAATCCCCAAAGTGCTAAAAGCAAAAGTAGATTCTATAAATGCAAAAACAAAGAGAATGCAAATGGTTGTTTCTTTAGAGCTTGTTACAGATTTGTCAGACGCATCTTTTACAGAGCACCAAAATAGATTTGTGCTATATGAACAAGGCGAAGACGAGCAAGAGGTTGCAAAAAATCTGCTCAAAAAGCTATTGCAAAAAGCTGGCGACAAAATATCTAAAAGAGTTGATCAGCAAGAAAGAAAAAGACAAAACGAGTTCTTTGGCAATGTGCTAACTCCTGCTAAATAACATAAAAAAAAGAGCAAAAAAAATCCTATGACAAATCATAGGATTTTTTGTTTTGGGGTCGAATACTATAACTCACCGCTAGCATATCTTTTTGCCATTGCTGACATTGGCATAACTTTAATCTTGTCGCCTTGTCCAGCAGCACCAAAAGAAATGTATCTATCTTCGCATACTTTTTGCATTTCTGCCATTGCAGGGGCAAGATATTTGCGTGGATCAAATTCTTTTGGATTTTCTGCAAATACTTTACGGATTGCACCAGTAATTGCCATACGGCAATCTGTGTCAACGTTAACTTTACGCACACCAGATTTAATACCTCTAACGATTTCTTCTGTTGGCACACCAAAAGTTTGAGGAATTGCACCACCATAAGCGTTGATAATGTCTTGCAACTCTTGTGGAACAGAAGATGACCCATGCATAACAAGGTGAGTATTTGGCAATTTTGCATGAATTTTTTCAATAACATCAATAGCCAAAATCTCTCCGTCTGGTTTGCGTGTAAATTTATATGCACCGTGAGATGTTCCAACAGCAACAGCCAAAGCATCTACATTAGTAAGAGCAACAAATTCTTTTGCCTCATCTGGATCAGTAACTAGTTTGTCTTTTGAGATTTTGCCTTCAACACCATGACCGTCTTCTTTTTCTCCCTCGCCTGTTTCTAATGAGCCAATAACGCCTAACTCACCTTCAACAGAAGCACCAACAGCATGAGCTCTTGCTACAACTTCTTTAGTAACTTCTACATTATACTCAAAAGTAGAAGGGCTTTTGCCGTCTGCAGCAAGTGAGCCGTCCATCATAACAGAAGAATAGCCGTTAACAATAGCAGATTGACAAACATCTATGCTTGAACCATGATCTTGATGCAAACAAACAGGTATTTGCGGATACATTTCTAGAACAGCTGCTACCATGTGACGAATCATTGGGTCACCAGCAAATTTTCTGGCACCAGTACTTTTTGAGCTGCGTTCATAACAGCCAAAACTTGCTCCATATCGTTGATATTAAAAGCAGGAACACCGTAATTATTTTCTGCTGCATGATCTAAAATTTGACGCATTGTTACCAAAGCCATAATTTTTCTCCTAAAATTTATTATTACAATTGTTTGGAAGTATAATGGTTTTAGTTATATTTTCAAGCTATTTAACAATATATCACACAAAAAATTAACCTCTAGCCACAATGGCTAGAGGTTATAGGTTTTGACTAATTTTTTACTTCGGGATCTCTATACCATCATTGGTGATGACATAGGTTTTTCCTCCGACGATGAGGTTGCAAGGTGCATGTTTCTTGAACGTTCCTTGTTTGTATCCTATCTCGCCCCATTGTTGAGTCAAGACATCGAAGAAAACCGTTCGGTGGTTATTTGAGATAAAGAGGTCAGCAAACAAACATGGGGCTTCCCCAACTGTGCCTGCATTGACTTTTATCAAACCACACTTTATACCTCTCTCTTGTTCCAAAATTTGGATAAATTCAGTCTTTTTCATTCTTTTAATTTTTATAGGTGAATAATATGCTAATTAGAATTTGTATTTATAGATTAGCAGAATAAATTTTTTTGTCAATATTTTTATACAAAAAATTATGATTTTTTTTGATACCTTATTATCATAAGCAAAATTGGCAAAGAAAAACATAAGGTTAAAAGGTTAAAAAATATCATCTGTATTGAACCAAGATAAAACCCATAAGCAACCCAGCATATCATTCCTAAGTTTAATAGGCTATAAGTTAGCAAAGAAATTCCTTCAACTGCCTTGCTTTTGTATGTTTGGATTGCTTGCGGAATAAAAGATATTGCCAAACACATACCTGCCAAATAGCCCAAAAACTCAAAAAATACACTCATTTTATTTGCCTAATAAAGACTTTATGCTAGCTGTAACATTATCAACATCTAGTCCAAAATGAGCAAAAATCTCGTCTCCTGGAGCAGAAATGCCAAATGTGTCTATGGCAATAACCTTGCCTTGTTCGCCAACATATTTGTCCCAACCAAAAGATGAACCTGCCTCAACTACAATTCTTGGAGCTGAGCCCAAAACTTGGCTCTTATATTCTTTTGACTGCAAGTCAAATAATCTGGTGCATGGCATAGAAACAACAGCTACATCTATTCCTTCAGCCATTAGCTTTGCTTGTGCCTCAACTGCAAGAGCAACCTCAGAGCCTGTTGCTATAATTGTTGCATCTCTTGCCTCTTTTGAAGAAGAGATTACGTATCCGCCTAGCTTTGTTAGGTTATCTGTAGCACTTGTTCTAAGCAATGGCAAGTTTTGGCGACTTAGGGCAAGCAGACTTGGAGTCGACTCGCTTTCTAGTGATATTTGCCACGCCTCAGCTGTTTCTACAACATCGCAAGGTCTAAACATATTTACATTAGGCATAGCCCTAAATGATGCCAAATGCTCAATAGGCTGATGTGTTGGACCGTCTTCACCAACGCCAATAGAATCGTGGGTTAAGACATAAACCACTGGCAAGCCCATTAGTGCCGACAAACGAATCGAAGGACGCATATAGTCAGAAAAAACAAAAAATGTGCCAACATAAGGAATAACACCGCCGTGCAAAGCAAGCCCATTGGCAATAGCTCCCATAACATGTTCACGCACGCCATACATTATATTATTTCCACTATAATCTTCTTTGGTAATTGTCTTCATACCCTTAACAAAGGTTAGGTTCGATGCTGCTAAGTCTGCGGAACCACCAACTATTTGAGCAATATTTGGCACAATTTTTTCTAGACACATTTGTGAGGATTTGCGAGTAGCAACTTTGGTTTTTGCATCAATTGAGTCTTGTTTTAGGGAGTTTAGATCTTTGTCCCAATTTTGAGGCAATTTATTAGAGATAGCATCAACAAATTGCGGGTTTTTGCTTGCTAGATTACTCCAAGCATCAAAATCAGTTTTTGCTCTTGCACTAGCCACTTTCCACGCGTCCAAAACATCTTGAGGAACCTCAAAGCTCGCGTAGTTCCAGCCTAAATTATCTCTCATTGCCTTTGCCTCATCTGCCCCCAATGGAGAACCGTGTGTGGCAGAAGTGCCTTGCTTATTTGGTGCACCAAAACCAATCGTAGTTTTGCAAGAAATTAAGGTCGGCTTGTCTGAAGATTGTGCTTTTGTAATTGCACTTGCAATTTGTGCTTGATTATGTCCATCAACTTCAATCACATTCCAACCGCTAGCCTCAAATCTTTTTGCCTGATTGGTCGAACAGGTTGCATCAACATTCCCATCAATTGTAATGTTATTATTGTCCCAAAAAACAATCAATTTGCCTAAGCCCCAATGCCCTGCCAAAGAAATCGCCTCTTGTGAAATACCCTCCATAAGGCAACCATCGCCAGCTATAACATATGTATAGTGGTTGCAAAGCTCATCACCAAATTCTGAGTTTAGTTTACGCTCAGCCAAAGCCATACCAACAGCAGAAGAAATACCCTGCCCCAAAGGACCTGTGGTAATGTCTACGCCGTTTATATGTCCACATTCTGGGTGACCTGCAGTTTTTGCCCCCAATTGACGAAAGTTCTTTATATCTTCAATACCAACATCTTTATAGCCCATTAGATAAAGCATTGAGTATAACAACATCGAGCCGTGTCCCGCAGACAAAACGAATCTGTCACGATTAAACCATGTTGGCTCCAAAGGGTTTACTTTTATAAACTTTGAGAATAAAACAGTTGCAACATCGGCCATACCCAAAGGCATTCCAGGGTGACCAGATTTAGATTTTTCTATTGCATCAACTGACAAAAATCTAATTGCATTTGCCATTTTTGCTGATAATTCTTGATTATTATAAGACATTTTTTGCTCCTATTTTCTTGCAATACCTTGCATTAAACTATCCATATATTCTTGCTGATTTAACGATAACCCAAGCTCAATTCTTGCTCCAGGATTATCATTAGGAATTTTGACCATAACAGGATCTAAAGTATAGTGACATTGCTTACAATATTTGGGAACTTTTATTTTTGCAGTATGAACCTTCTTACCGCCAAAACCAAAATCCTCATCAATTACATTAGTATAAAAATTGATTGTAATCTCTCCATTGTAAACTGGTGCTAGCAAGCTAATCTCTAAAATTGGAGCAATTCCAGCATGCAGTCCTCTTGTATCTTTATTTAGGCAATAGCCTTCATAGCCAATAATTTTTGCTGTATAGCTTTTTTTGCCGTTAGAGATTTTGGTCACATAGTCATGGGTTGGGTCAATAAATGCGTTAGGACAATACCTTATAAAATCTGCATTATTGCTACTGACGCACGCAGACAAAAACAAAGGTAATAAAAATAAAAGCTTTTTAAACATTATACGACTTCCTATTAAAGTTATTATGTTAATTGAGTATAGTTAAGATGACAAATTTTGCAAATAAATAAAATAAGTTTTTATAAATTCTTTTAAGACAAATTTTTATTGTAATATTTGATAAAAGAATTATCTTAAAAGAATAAAACATAAAAAGGAGGCTTTGATGAGCTTTAATGAACTAATAAAAACTAGATATTCTGTGCGTAACTATAGCGACAAAAAAGTAGAACAAGAAAAAATTGACCTTATCTTAGAGGCTGCAAATATTGCTCCTACAGGGGCAAACAGGCAAGGACAAAGGCTTATTATACTCAAAAGCTCTGAGTCTATGAACAAGCTAACAAAAGCAGCAAACCTACACGGAGCACCAATGGCGATTATTGTTTGCGTTGACAGAAATAATGTTTGGACAAGATCTTATGACAACACAAATCTTATAGACATTGATGCTAGCATTGTTACAACTCACATGATGCTACAAGCAACAGATTTGGGGCTTGGCACCCTTTGGGTGTGTATGTTTAGACCAGATGTTTTGGCACAAGAGTTTGATATCCCTAGTCACTTAGTGCCTGTAAATATCTTAGGAATTGGCTATGCGGAAGGTCCTGCAAAATCTACTAATAGGTTTCAGGCAGATAGAAAAGGTATTGAAAATATTTTGCTAAAATCTTTATAGCTTTTCAAACAAAGCAACAAGTTCGCTATGGTTAGAATATATAAATTGGTCAACCATAGTGACTTGTTTTAGGGCATATCCGCCCATAATTAAAATATTTGCATCTCTAACAAAGCTAACAGGGTTGCAAGAAACAGCAATAATTTTTTGAGGCTTGTCTGCTGCTTGCATTTTGCTAATTTGTGCAACTTGCTCTTTGGCACCTGCACGAGGGGGGTCAAATACTACCACATCAAAACCCTTTAGCTCTTGTTCGTCTAGCGGATACTTAAACAAGTTTTTATTTATAATCTTAATATTGGGTATCATATTTTGATTAACCGAAGCCTCAAATCCTGACAACAATTCTGCTGAGGAATCTATTGCCACAATCTTATTGTTTATGTTTTGGCACAATAGATAAGAAAAAGTGCCAACCCCACAAAATAAATCGGCGATTTTTCCGCTAGTTGTGCCCAAAAAACTTTCTACCAAATCAAGCAAACTTTGTTCTCCTTGTTTGGAAGGTTGCAAAAAAGTTCCTGCTGGCACATAAACTTCTCTTTGGGCAATTTTTATAAATACCTTGCTTTTTTCTAAGATTGTCTCTGACTGACCCAATGCCCCAAATCGGTGCGACACTCTAACAACATCTGGATTATTGTGAGCATGCTCAAAAATTATTTGCCTAATATCTAGGCTCAAATCAAAAGCAAACTCCAACACAATATCAAGCCCATTTTCTGCCTCTGTTACCCAAATATTGCCCTTGTCAATATAGATACTATTAGTCTTTTTCTTTTTGGTTTTAACAATAATTGGTTGATTGCAAATCTCTTGGATTAGCAAGTGCAAAAAATCCAAATTTTGATTGATTTTTGGCGTTAAGAGCAAGCAATTATTTAGCCCAACAATTTCATTACTCTTATTTGCATTAAAACCTAACAATACTTTGCCCTTTGAGCGAGCAAAAGACAAGCTAGCTCTTCGGCGTGTGTTGTCTTGAATAAATATAGGCGGATTAAAAACATAGTCATTTTGGTCAATGGATTGCAAAACTTGCTTTATTTTTGTAATTTTGTGCTTTTGATAATCCTCATAAGGCATATTCCTTAGACTACAACCACCACAAACCTCAAACAAACTACAATCCATTTTCCTAACCCCCAATTATATCGGCACACATAAAATTATATGTATTTGGTTAAAATATTATAAAGATAAAACATAAAAAAAATGATGATTATTTTTTTAATTGTGATATATATATAACTAATAAGAAAGTTTGATAATAATAAGGGTATAGCAAATGTCACAAAAACAACCAAAGCACTTGAGCCTCAACTACAAACTAAATGTAGAAAATATTCCGACAAAAGCCTCAGACAGACTGAGCCTTCTTACTGTTATGCCAGCAATTTTTATTGGCATTTTGATGATTGTTATTGCCTTGCTAGAGATGTCTAATGGACTAGAAAGCTCTGGCGAGTGGATAAAAGAACTACCTCAAACAACCAGAAAACCATTCTTAGATCCTGCTTTGGTTAACGCGTCTTTTATGATACTTGGACTAGGGATTGTCTTTTCTACAATAATTGCATATATCCGATACAAAAAAATATACTTTAATGGTAGAGTCTTTAGCGAAAGCTTTAGAGGAGTGTTTGGTGATGTAGAAATGTTTAAGG
>CAYJKS010000014.1:0-13383 GCA_964370705.1 uncultured Azospirillaceae bacterium | reverse complement strand
GCTCAAGAATATAATAATAGAAATAAAAACTTAATTAATAAAGATCCGCGCCAAGAGGAAAATAGAAAAGGTTGGAAAAATAGATCAGATAGATATATCAACAACTTTTAGACTTCTAAAAATAACAAATTTATATATTTTTGAGTAAGTTCTTTTATAAGATGAGCGACTTCCGTTCCATAAGTAACAATATACATTGTTCCACATCTAGGGCGACAAAAATCAAGATTAGTATAGATATCAGCATAAGCATCATAAGAGGCTTTGATATAATTTGTTAGGGCCTCTTTTTGCTCTTTTGCATTGCCTTTATAATATTTATCAATTATGTCATTGATTATTGCAGTGTAACAATCTGCTGCTGTATAATTACTTTCCTTCATATCTGCAGTTGTTATGCTTGCATTTGCTTGTTTTTCAAAGTCTATATCGCATTTATTTTTTCGTTCTTGAAAAGCGTCAATATCACTTTGTTTAATTTCTTGATAATCGGGGCTTTTATCTGCTTTGGCAGAAGTGATAAGTAAAAAAGCAACCAAAGTAATTATTAAAAATTTTTTTATCATAAAGCCTCCTTTAGCAAAACAAAAGTTGAATAATTGCAATTATACAAACACACGCCCATATTGCAACAAAAAATCCGCTAGTTAAAAGCGGATTTTTTTATAAAATTGGTGGAGCTAAGGAGGATCGAACTCCTGACCTCTTGACTGCCAGTCAAGCGCTCTCCCAGCTGAGCTATAACCCCATTATTGGTATAAATCTGGTTTCAAAATAATATTTCCTAACGCTTGCCTAAGTCAAGCACCTTGAGTATCTACTATTTATATTACAAAATAAATTAAGTCAATAGTTTAGTTGTGCTCGTTTTTATATTTTTTACTTGCAAAAACTTGACAAAATTTGTTTTTTGCTTTAGCTTTATGCCTATAACAAAATAATTATGCCAATGGAAAAAGTATTATTAATGGGTCTGTCACCAGTTAGAGTGAGAATAATTGCAGAGATAAAGAACCCGCAGAATGAAGTCATTTATATTGCAGAAATGGCAGAAGAGCCAATCCCAGTAGAAGATTTTTTGCCAAAGAAGGAGGAGCTTATAAACATAATTTCTAAAATTGACTATGATACAGGATTTTATGACAGAAAAGATCACTCTATTCAAAAAAAGAATAACTATCTTCGCCAGCGATATCATAGTAAGTTTTTTGCTAACAAACAAAAAGCAAGCAAAAGGCACAAAGCTATCTACCGCAAAAATTTCTAGCAGAAATTTATAGAAACAAATAAAAAAGCAGTCTTGATTAAGACTGCTTTTTTGTTATAAGATTGTTTCCAAATAGTTTTTTTATTTATAAGATTCTTTTAAGATTGCAATAACATCATCGTTGCTTAGCTTGCATCTATCAAGAGCAAATAATCCGCCCATGTCAGAGAAAGCGTGCTCAGCATAGTCTGCAAATAATTCTTCTCTAATCCCATAATCACTCATTTTTAAGCCATCTACTTTGCAGGCTTTTTGCAAGTCAGCTAAGGCTTTTACAATATCACCTTCTTGGTTGCCCAATGCTTTTGCCATATCTTGACACCTATCAGGGCAAACATTTGCAAAAAACCTAAAATAAGCCAAAGACAACATAATCAAGCCTGCTCCATGTGGCAACTCATGATGAAACCCAGATAAAGCATGCTCAATTGAGTGTTCAGAAGTGCAAGAAGACAAGCTCTCTACAAAGCCAGAATAAGTATTTGCCAAAGCAACATATCCGCGAGCTTCTTTGTTGTTTGGTTCAACAACGGCAGTTGGCAAATATTTTCCGATTAGTTTAATGGATTCTAGGGCAAACATATCACTCATAGGGTTTGCAATATTTGCAATATATCCCTCTAGTGCGTGGAACAATGCGTCAAAGCCTTGATAAGCAGTTAAATGAGCTGGAACAGACAGCATTAGGTTAGGGTCAACAATAGATAATACTGGAAAAGTATGATCAAAATCACCATATCCAATTTTTTCTACGCCATTTGTAATCACCATCCAAGGGTCGGCCTCGGTTCCTGTCCCTGCTGTTGTTGTAATTGCAACCATAGGAAGAGGAGCAACTTCTAGGGGCTTTCCTTTGCCAGTGCCACCATGTATGTAATCCCAGAAGTCACCAGAGTTTGTTCCCATAATTGCAATAGCTTTTGCCGCGTCTAAAGAAGAGCCACCGCCTAAGCCAACAACAAAAGAACAGTTATTTTCACGAGCCATCAAAGCAGCCTCTCTAACAGATTCTATTGTTGGATTAGGGGTAATTTTGTTATAAATTATAACCTCGTGTCCTGCTTGATTCAAAAGCTTAACGGCTTTGTCTACAAAGCCTAATTTGGTTGTAGATGTCCCACCTGTAACTAAAAGAGCTTTACCTTCTGGTAGATTTGCTGTTGCTAATTTGTTGAGAGAATCTTCACCAAAATGAATTTTTGTTGGCACATAATATGTAAAGTCCATAATCTTTTCCTTTATAAAGTTGGGTTATAGTTGTTTATTACAAAATCAATATCTTTGTCGCCTCGACCAGATAGATTGATTAGTATGCTTTTTTCTTTATCTAATTTTTGTGCTAGTTTTATGCCATAAGCAACGGCATGAGCAGATTCTAAAGCAGGTATAATACCATCTGTTTTTGCAAGCTCAAAAAATGCGTTTAGGCAGTCATTGTCATCTACGCAAACATATTTTACTCGATTTATACTATGCAAATATGCGTGTTCAGGTCCTACACTTGGGTAGCTAAGCCCACTAGCAATAGAATATACAGGAGCAGGGTTGCCATTATCATCTTGCAATACCAAAGAATTATACCCGTGCAAGATTGCCTCTTTGCCATAGGTTATAGAAGCAGAGTGATTGCCAAGTTTTGAGTCTTTTCCTAAAGGCTCAACGCCATATAATTCAACGTTTTTGTCATCTAAGAAGCCAGAAAAAATACCTATTGCATTGCTTCCGCCACCAACGCAAGCAATCACAGCATTAGGCAAAGCACCATCTAGCTCCAAAATTTGTTTGCGAGATTCAATGCCAATAATTTCTTGAAAATCTCTAACCATGCTCGGAAAAGGATGTGGGCCAACAACAGAGCCAATGCAATATAAGCTATTGTCGCTATTTTTTAAATATGCTTCAAAAGCACTATCAACAGCCTCTTTTAGAGATTTTTGCCCGTGGCTAACAGGAACAACCTTAGCACCCAGTAGCTTCATTTTTATTACGTTTGGATACTCTTTTGCAATGTCAACTTCGCCCATATAAATATCGCACTCTAGTCCCAAATACGCCGCAGCCGTTGCTAAGGCAACGCCATGTTGTCCAGCCCCTGTTTCTGCAATAACTTTTGTCTTGCCCAAGTGTTTTGCAAGTAATGCCTCGCCAATGCAATGGTTGAGTTTGTGAGCTCCAGTGTAATTTAGGTCTTCTCTTTTCAAAAAGATTTTTGCCCCGCCAACTTTTTGGGTAAGATTTTTTGCAAAGGTAATTGGTGTTGGTCTACCTTGGTAGGTCTTTCTAATATATTCTATCTCAGCAATAAAGTTTTTGTCTTGGCGTAAAAGGTTATAGGCCTTGTTGATTTTATCCATTTCTGCTTGTAGGTTGCTGGGAATAAAAGAACCGCCAAATCTACCAAAGAATCCATTATTATTTGTCATTATACATACTCCTTTTGTTCTTTATAAAGAACGATTATAAAATTAAAATGTTTGTTTTTTTTGCATAACAAACTAACACCATCGAGTGGAGTATATAAAAGAGCATAAAAAGATTTTGTTTTTAAATATCATCATAATAAAAGCATATTAGCTTGCACAGATTCTAAAATCAAGCAAAATAAATAAAAGATACTAATCGTCATACATTCCCGATAAAATATATGTATCTAGGAGTTTTCCTTCTTCTTTTGCCTTGTCAATTTCATTATTAAAATCGTCTAGGCTAAAGCCTTCTTCTAGTTCCAAGTCTTTTGCTAATGCAAAAACATGAACCAAGTATTTGTGAGGAGCATTTGGTGGCGCCATGCCTCCATAGCCAATTTTGCCCCAAGAATTAGTGCCTTCAACAAATTCTTTGTTAGATTTTCTGGTAGCATTTTCTTCTAACACAGGATTCTTTAGGTTTGCAACCAGCCAATGTATCCATGTGTACCCAGCAACTACAACTGCATCTGGGTCATCTAGCATAATCGCATAGCTTGTTGTGCCACTTGGTGCAAAAGAGATTTTTAGCGGAATAGATGTTGTTGGCATTCCATCTTCAACCTCTCCTCTTTTGCCATATTTGTCAGCAAAGTGTTCGTTGCTTATTGCCGAGCTTACAGCATTAAAAAGGTTGTTTTTTACGGCGTAATTACATTCTTTCATATATTTTCTCCTTTGATATATGTATTAATTTAATCAAAGCACAAAAATTTTTCAAGTTTTAATGCAAATATTTGCAAATCAAGTGTTGCCAAATTTGACAAAAAACTTGACCTTGAATAAAAACTAAGATATTATAACGCTCAGTTAATATTATTTTAGAAACCAATTAATTTTTTATAGATATGAAAAAAATTATAAATCTATTTCTTTCAATTGAAAAAATAGTAACATGGCAAGAAATTTATCCATATGTGCTAATCCCAGGATTTGCGGTAAACTATATTGTTTATCCCTACGTGGACAAAGTTACAGAGGTTCCGTGGATGCTGCTAATAGCAATTTTGAGTATTGCTTTAGGTATGGGCTCTTGGGAAGATATGAATCCTGAGTCCAAAAAAATGCGCAAAAGAGAAGAGCTTCCTAAATTGTGGATTCCTCTAACAGGCTCACTGTTAGTTATTGGAATTATAAACTATTCAATAGTTGCACAGTTTGTAGAACTTAACCCAATTAATTGGGAGAACCTTTTGATGCCATTGGCGGTTATGGTTGGTATGACGGGATACCGTGATGTTAAGCTAAAAATCGCTAAGAAGAACAATGACTACAAAAGACTGTGGATAGCCCTTGCTGCAGGCGCAGTTATAGCTTCTTTATTTGTTTTAACCGCGATTGTTCCCTTTGCCCAAAAATTATCGATTCAGACATACAAGGTCGAGTGGGGATACATTGTTGCAGCATTAGCCATTTTGATGGGGGTAAAAGGCGTTAGTAACAAATACTTGGCTCTAGCTCTTTCTATTCAAGAAAAAATTATCCCAGTTCCAGAAGCTCCCAAAGAAGAGGAGAAAAAGGAGTAGATAGTTTTAAAGCAAAATAAAATAAGGTGGTTAAAAAACCACCTTATTTTATTTTAAATTTCTAAATATAGCAATTAGCCCAAAATAGAAATGTTTTCAGCAGAAACTTTTCCGTCTTTTTCAACAGCGTCGAAAGAAACTTTTTGCTCTTCTTTCAAATAACGTAGACCTGCAGCTTCAACAGCTGTAATGTGAACGAAAATATCTTTTGAACCATCTTCAGGTTGAATAAATCCATAACCTTTTCTTGAGTTGAACCATTTAACTGTTCCGTTTGCCATTTTAAAATTCCTTTTCAGCAAATAAATTATAAATAATAAACATTCACCACGAATATTTATTCGTAAAGATTTCATCAAGTCTTTTTGAAATATCTTTTTATTTACTAAAAAAGAAGCATCTCGCAAGGTCGACATATTTGCTTTAATGCAAATATCTAAAATCTAACAAAATTACTCTAGCCTCTTTCTTTTTAAATATCAAGCAATAAAGATTAGTTTGTTATAACTTCTTGACACTAGTTGCATAAAATGCTTTATTTTTGGTTATAAATCATTATAGAAAGAACAAAAATGTCTGCAAACTTACTCAAGACCAAAAGATTTTTACCGCTTTTAGTTACTCAATTTTTGGGAGCCTTAAACGATAATTTATTCAAAAACGCATTGCTAACGTTAGTTACAATTAAAATGACATCTCAATCAGATATTTTATCAAACATGATTGCAGGATTGTTTATTTTGCCATTTTTTTTGTTTTCTGCCACAGCAGGGCAAGTCGCAGACAAATTTCCAAGAGACAAAATTGCAAGGGTTCTAAAAATTACCGAAGTTATTTTGATGCTTCTGGTGGCTTTTTCATACATGTTGCAGAGCCTGCCACTATTAGTTATTACCTTGGGGCTTATGGGGTCGCAATCAGCTTTTTTTGGTCCAGTAAAATACTCACTTTTGCCACAACATTTAGAAACTCATGAATTGGTTGCTGGCAATGCTTATGTAGAAAGTAGCACTTATGGTGCAATTTTGTTAGGCTTGTTTATGGGAACAATTTTGCCAATTTATGTTACAATTTTTCTCTTGGTCAGCTTGGCAATAGTGGGTTATTTTGCTTCAAGATATATTCCTTTTTCTCCAGCCCCTCGTCCATCTTCTAGAGTATCTATAAACATTTTTATGGCAATCAAAGGCAACTTTTTGCTCATAAAAAAGCACCAACTAATTTTAAGAACAATTTTAGGCTCTACATGGTTTTGGATGGTAGGCTCACTAATCGTTGTGCAGGTTTATCCCCTAGCAGGCAAGATACTAAATGCCTCAGAAGGAGTGATTGCATTATTCTTGATTGTTTTTTCTTTAGGCGTTGGCGTTGGCTCTTATGCTTGCAACAAAATCCTAAAAGGATTTATTCATGCTACTTATGTTCCTTTGTCTGCTGTTGGCATGGGTTTGGGATTATTTATGCTTTATGTTCTTTCTAACAATTATCCTACACCTGCTGAAACAGTTACTTTTTGGAGCTATTGGTTTTTGCCTCATGCTTTGGGCATTGTAATTAGTTTATTTATAATCGCTTTTTTTGGTGGAGTATATGTTATTCCCCTAAATGCAATGATGCAAAGTCGCTCTCCTAAGGCTTATGTTGCTAGTGTTATTGCGGGCAATAATATTGTTAATGCCTTTGGTATGGTTGTTGTTGCCTTAGTGGCAGTAGTTTTGCTCTCTTTTGGAGTGAGTGTTCCTGAATTATTTTTGATAATGGGGGTTTTGAGCCTTATATTGTCTGTATATATTTCTAGTCTTTTGCCAGATGCGTTTGTCCGCTCAATAGTGCAAGCCATATTAAGATTTTTCTTTAAGAGCAAGGTTACGGGGCTTAGTCATTTTAAGCGAGCAGGCAAAAGGGTTTTGATTGTTTCTAACCATGTTTCTTTGCTTGACGGGGTTATGTTGGCAGCCTTTATGCCAGAGCGAATCACTTTTGCCATAAACACTACTTGGACACAAAAATGGTTTATGCCAATTATTAGGATTTTGGTAGATTTTTATCCTGTTGACCCTAATAATCCTTTGTCGATTAGAAGTCTTATAGAAGAGGTCAAAAAAGGCCGCAAGGTAATGATGTTTCCAGAAGGAAGAGTAACAGTTACTGGCTCAATGATGAAGGTTTATGAGGGGGCAGGTATGGTTGCAGCCAAGGCAAATGCCAAGATTTTGCCTGTGAGGATTAGTGGTGCCCAATATTCAAAGTTTTCTTATTTAAAAAACAAATTTAAGAGCCGTTGGTTTCCAGAAGTTAGTCTTAATATTTTGGAGGCAGAAAAATTTGAGCTACCTAAAGGCAAGAATAGCCGTCAGACAAGATATTTGGTTTCTAAAAAACTTTATGAATTAATGTCTGGTATGATGTATCAAACATCAGATATTGATGACAACATCATAACGGCTTTGCATAATGCTGCAAAATTGCATGGCAAAAATCATAAGATTATTCAAGATTTTGAGCAGAGCTTGAGCTACAAAGAGCTTATAAAACGTAGCAAAATTATGGCACTAAACTATAAATCAAAACTAATAGGTGCAAAAGAAGTTGGTATTTGTTTGCCAACGGGAGTGCAAAGTCTAGTAGCTTTTTTTGCGTTGCATTATCTTGGCAAAACGCCTGTATTTGTAGACAGTATGGCTTCTCAAAATATGCCTGTCATTTCTGCCGATGATGAATTGTTATCTGCAAGTAGCATCACTTGCAGGCTAAGGGCAATATTTTATAAAAAGCCAACTTTGAGTAAGCAAGCTGTTGTTTTTGACCAAAAAGCAATTAGTCATCGCAACTTGCAAGCAATGTATCATCAGTTTTTGGGAGTTTTTCCGTTTAATAAGAGTGATACTGTGCTAAATCCGTTACCACTTAATAACTCTTTTGGTTTTATATATGCTTTGATTATTCCCATCTTGTCTGGTTCAAAGGTTATTTTATATCCTTTTAGCAATCATTTGGGTGGAGTATCTGAGCTTTGTTATGATTCTCAGGCAACTGTTTTGTTTGGTAGTAATGAGCTTTTTGCCAAATATGCAGAAACTGCACATGCCTATGACTTCTTTTCACTAAAATATGCAATTTCTGCCCAAGACAAATTACAAGAAGATACTTTTGATTTGTGGGTCAAAAAGTTTGGAGTTAGGCTTTTAGAAAGCCTATATCTAGATGATTATTGCACAATGGTGGCTACTAATAGTCCCATATATAACAAACAACAAACGTATGGTTGCTTGTTGCCTGCAATAAAATATAGGCTTACAGAAGATAACAAAATAGAAGTTCGTGGCGACAATTTTGGCACTAATGATTGGCAATTTTTGCCAGCTAAAATAGAGCTAGATGACGAAGGATTTTTGTGCGATATAAAATAAAAAATGGACAAAATATGTTTTGTATGAGATAATAATAACTCCAAAAGATTATTAATTTTAAAACTTCATAAATATGAAACGTATTATTTTTCTGCTTGTCATTGCGTTAGGTGCAATGATAAATGCAAACGGACAAACCGCAAGAGAGAACTACCTAAAACACAAAAATGACAGAGTAGACTATTCTCAAGAAACCCCTGCAGCAAGAAACAGAAGGATTCACAGAAACACTTCTGGTTGGAGCCATGGCGGTCATTACCATGATAACTCCCCTGCAAGGCAAAACTACTTAAAGCATAAGAATGACAGGTATCATTACCAAGAATCTTATGCTGACAGAAATCGTCGTATTGCTACAATAGCGACGGTTGCCCATATTTTTAGGGGGATAGTTCATGCAAACAAATGCTACAAGCCTATGAGAACAAAATCATATGTTTGGAGCAAATCTTGCAGCTCTTGGTGGCCTCATCATTACGTGAGTAGAGTGCCTCATAGTTACTGTCTATCTAGTTATGGTAATATTGTTTATTATACCTCATCAAATATTATGATGGGTGTTAATATAAGCGGAACTATCATAACAACTCATCAGGGCTACTTACATGTCTGGCAAAATGGTATGAGTCATCCAATTCATACTATCAAGCTTCATGATGGAGCTTCATATGAGTTCAAAGCTGGCAGCCGTTGGGTAGAAGTTTTTTATAACGGAACCGTTCATGTAAACTACATGGAATCAAGCGGTCAAGTTATAGAGAGCTATGCTCTCTTTTAGGTTTGTAGACAAAGACAAAAGGGATTAACGCTTAGTTAGTCCCTTTTGTTTTGTTTGTTGATTTTTTTGTATAAACTATGTAAAATAAAAAAGAAGTAATGGGAGCATAGTTATGAGTAATAAGAAGTCAACATTAGATAAGGCAAAATCTTTTGCCCAAAAAGCCGGCAAAGAAATGGTTGTTGTGGCAAAAAAAGCTGGAAGAAAACTTCAATCAGAGGTAGGCAAGGGCATGGTAGCCATGGGAACAACCTTAATGACCATGGCAGCTAATCCTAATACAGCCACAGGAGCAGAGATAAAAAACAAAGATGACAAACCTTCTAACAAAATAGAAATGACTAATGAAAAACCTGTTACTAATAATAGCTCTAACAACACAAGTTATCAGGCTGAGGCAGACAAACTAAAAGATGAATTACTAGAAGTGTCTACAGAGATTTCTTCTGCAGATCAGGCAAGTAATCAAGATGAAAATGATGACACTTTGTCTTCGCAAGAAGTAAGCCAAGAAGATGAGGTTTTAGCTCAAGAGGTGCAAGCTCTTATAGATACCTTGTCTAGTAACAAATACAACCAAGATGACTTGGACTTTTTTTTAGAAGATAAAACTGATTATATGGAAAAAGGCACAGAAGAAAAACTAGAAATCCTACCTGAGGCAGATAAAGACGCAAGAGAGTTTATTATGGAAGGCTCTTCCTTTGCAGAGTATAACCCTGCTGGTGCAGCAATTCAGGTATATAATATAGATTATGATAAAAATAAGGCAGCTGCTGCATATAGTGTAAAAATGGACAAAGAGATAAAAGAGTGGAGCGCTTCTGGCAACCCAGAGCTTATGCAATTAGCAGAAGAGCTTGCTGCCAATCAAGGTAGTTGGGCAATGTCTTCTTCAAAAAAACTTGGAGATAGAGTAGAAAGTTATAATGACTCAGGCAAAGAATCTGGAAAGATTCACGAATTGCATCACTATAATGTAGATAAAAAAACCAAAGCCTATTCTGGTGGACTTTCTCCAGAAAACACGGCAAGAGTTGGGTGTCATGATGAGATTGCAGCCCAATGTAGACAAGTTATGGCAGAAATAAAATCTTGCGGTGGTGATAGAGATAAGCTTTTGCAGTCTGAGTTATGGGAGGCAATGCCCCAGTTTGCTTTTTATAAAGAGGCATTAGAAAAAAATCCAGACTTAAAGCCAAATAGCAAAGACTCTCAAGCTTTGATACTTTCTGGCACAACCAAAATGTGGCAAGAACAATATGCTAACAAATACGACAAACAAATGATTGCAACTATTAGTAATAATCACGGAAAACAAGCTTTGTTCCAAGATACCTCAAAAGAGTATGAGGGTGTTAGAGCAGATATTTATAAGGTTGCTGGTTTTGATAAAGACGTTATTAAAGAGCATTTTGCAAACAATCCAGACGTTGGGCTTACACAAGCTGTAACAAAAGAAATTGGCAAGCAATATGACGGTTGGGAGAGCCAGCTTAATGCTGATTTGTTAAAAAAACTAGATTTGGATTTGGTGCGTAAAGCTGTTGATATGCAAAAAGAAGGCAAGGACGCTAGTAAGATTATTGCAAAAATTATCAAGCAAGCTAATAAAGAGCAAAAAAAATCTACAAAAAACGAAAAAGACGAATTTATAAAGCCATCTCCATCAAAAGAAAGTAAAAGCGAGGTTGAGCAAGCAAGAGAAACTATGGCAATATATAGAAAAGCTCATGAAGAATATGGTGGCAAATCTGCCGAGACAAAATCAGCAACAATAGAAACCAAAGCCCCTTCTGCAGAAATGAGAGCATCAACTACAGAAATAAAGCCAGTAACAAAAGGGCTAGAAATTGACCCCAAAGAAGGAGTTCCTGGACTAAGAAATGGTAAGAGTTATGATGAGCAAAAACTTCCCTCTACTTCTGTCCCTGTCAAACCGAGCAAAGTATCTAGCAAAGATATGCAAACACATGCCCAACAGGCAACTCGATAATAAAAAGATTGCTACTTTAATTCCACATCTAAGAGTATGGCAGAAAAATCATCGTTTGTTTGGTTGCAAATATATGCGCCAACTTGGCAAGGCTGGCTAAGTGGGTGCATAATTTCTAACTCTCTTAGTTTGTGATAATGCATCTCATCTGGAGAATATGACAAAGAAAATATGTTGCTTTTTAGTTCAATTTGATAAAGTATTTTATTGCTTTTTTGCAAAACAATATGAGAAGAGCTATCTAGCTTACCATTGTTAAGATTGTCTACTTTAATATAGTAGTTATTGTCATCATCAAGGCTAATATAGGTTTTTATCCAATTACTACTGTCAATTCTTGCCATTATTCCGCATTGGTTGCCTTGTTGCAACTTGTCAAATTGCCACGTAACCAAAGCGCAAAAATCGTTAATCGTTTTACAAAAAAAGAAATGCCCATTGTCTTGACAGGGGCAAGCACAAAAATCAGTGCCAACATTTGGCACAACTTCCATGCCTAAGTTGCTTAAGTTTACTTCTAATGGGTCATTATACCACTCAAACTTTAGCAAGTTATCTAAAAGCATCAAAAGCTCCTAACCTCTTCATCTGCTATTGAGGCAAGCACATTTTCTAGCTCTTGGTTTTTTTTCTTTGGTGTCATAATTTTAAGTGTCATGATTTGATCACCAATAGCCTTGTTGCTTTTTATTCCTTTTCCTTTTAGGCGAAGTTTGTCTCCACTATTAGCATAAGCAGGAACTTTTACGGCAACTTGACCGTCTATTGTAGGAACAATAATCTTAGCTCCTAAAATTGCCTCTTTAACACTAATTGCCAAATCCATAAGCACATTAGCTCCATCGATTGCAAAATATGGGTGTGCTCCAATATTAAGAGTTATTAGCACATCTCCATTTGCACCGCCAAAATGTCCAGTTTTACCAAGTCCTTTTAGGCGGAGAGTTTGTCCGTTTGTGCTACCGGCAGGAACCTTAACATTAACACCTTTGCCACCAATAGTTACTTGTTGCTCCATGCCTTTTGCTGCAGACAAGAAGTCTAAGTTCATATTATAAGCAACGTCTTCGCCCTTGCGTGCACGACGAGCATTGCTTCCAAAGCCTCCTCTAGAGTTGCCACCAGAAAAAGCAGAAAAAATATCATCTGTGAAGATTGAAGAAAAATCAAATTCTGCTCCGCCGCTACCACCACCAAATGGGTTTCCGCCATAGCCACCAGAACCAAATCCAGAGCCAAAACCAGCGCCATAAGCGGTTGGTTTTCCGTCTGCATCTATCTCATTATTGTCATATTTTTTGCGTTTTTCATCATCGCCCAAAATATCATACGCGGCCGATGCTTCTTTGAACTTCTCGGCAGCCGAAGGATTGTCTTTATTAACATCTGGATGATATTTTCTAGCTAGTTTGTGATACGCTTTTTTTATCTCAGCTTTAGAAGAGCTTTTGTCAACTCCAATAATACTATATAAATCTTTGGACATTACACTCTCTATAACTATCTAGGGCTAACACTCAAGCAGTCAAAAGTTACCCAACGAGAATGAGTTTTATATAGAGTAATATCTCTTAAAATAGCTGTTCTTTTGCCTTGTTCTTGGCAATATTGAGAAGCCAAAATAGCCAATTCATCAACTCTTGCGTCCTTATATTCATAAGTAATAACGTTTGCAGACTTTTGTTTGATTGTAACGTTGTTTAAGAAGCGAACATAGTTTGCACCATAAACATCCTCTTCTGTTATATATTCAGAGCTTGAAGACGCACAAGCAGTTACAAAGAACAATAAACTTAATATAATAGAACTTAAAATTTTCATGATTTTTCCTTAAATATGTTTTTATGTTAAAATTTATAAACTTAATCTAGCAGATTATATAACTCTTTACCAGTTCTTTCTAAAATTTGCAAGACTTTACGATTTTTAGAGTCTTTTGAT
>CAYJKS010000013.1:0-13761 GCA_964370705.1 uncultured Azospirillaceae bacterium | reverse complement strand
TCCTTAGAATAACAAAGAGCTTAGCCCAATTAGTGTGCCTATAAATCCAACAATACAAAGTCTTGCAACAACCGTTGTTTCTTTGATGCCTAATTGCTCAAGATGATGATGAAAAGGTGCCATTAAAAAGATACGTTTTTTTGTTCTTTTATACCAAAAAACTTGAATGATTACTGATAAGGCCTCAATTACAAAAACAATCCCAATTATTATTAGCAAAAGCTCTTGTCTTATAATTACAGCGATGCTACCAAGAGCAGCTCCTAGTGCTAATGATCCTGTATCCCCCATAAAAACTTTTGCAGGGTGGCTATTATACCACAAAAATCCTAGACAAGCCCCACAAATTGCAGCACAAACTATCATAACTTCGGCAGAGTTAGGAACAAAAATTTGATTTATGCCAGACACAGGAGAATTGCCTAAAATATATGTGATTATTGCAAAGCCTAAAAATGCAAAGACACACAGACCACCAGCAAGGCCATCTAAACCATCACTCAGGTTTACGGCATTAGAGGTGCCAGTAATGACTATCATGCCAAAGATAATATAAAATATATTTAGGTTTATGATGGTGTTGATATAGGGAATATATAGGCTATATTTGAGATTGTCTACTGAGTTGTAGCTTAAGATAATTACTACAAAAAAAGATGTTGCAAATTGTATTAGGAGCTTCATTTTTGCAGTCATTGCATTAGTTGTTTTTTTGGTTACTTTTACGTAGTCGTCAATAAAACCTGTAACGCCATAAACAACTAAAACAAATAATATTAGCAAAATAAAAATGTTGCTTAGGTCTGCCCATAGTAATGTGGAAAAAATGCAAGACAATAAAAGTAACACACCGCCCATAGTGGGAGTGCCTTTTTTTGTTAGGAGATGACTTTGAGGGCCGTCTTGTCTTATCGGCTGTCCAATTGATTGATGTTTTTTTAAAAAAGCTATAAATCTTTTGCCACAAAAAACAACTATTAAAAATGAGGTTAGTAAAGATATTAGGGCTCTAGTAATTAGAAGTGGGCCAATACCTAGAATAGACAATAGCATTTTTGTTCTCCTAAACAAAGTTTTTATTAATTTGTTTAAGGATATTACAAAATGTATAAAATTTAATTAAAATTATCTATCCATAAGTGTGCTTTTTCTATAAATATTTACATTTGTTGTGGTTGGTATTGCATATAATCTATTTGTGTATCCTTTTTTGCGCATACAAAGACTATATTCTTTTGGGCTATTATTGTCATCTTTTTTAAGACTGTTGAAAATTAAAGGATCTGCTCCAGGGTAGGGAATGTAGCTTGCCCAGATACCACTTTGTGCGTCCCAATCTGCTTTAACATCTAGTTTTTTTTCTTCTGTATAAAACATATTATGAAAAATTACACGAAAATTAGGCATAACCTCAAAAGACTCAGATTCTTCCATGCAATAATCATGATCTTTAACAAATCTTTGAACACCAGTGCCATGTCTTTGCCAATGATAAATAACTTGACCATCTGCGTCTGAATAAACAGAGCAAGAGCTTAGTAAAAATATAGATAATGCTAATAAAATAGTGTATTTTTTCATTTTTAAAAATCCAAGTTAGAATAGTGTTTTGAGGGCAAAATGCCTTTTATGTTATCTTTTAATATGTCCTTAAAGCTAGGGCGAGACTTGATTTTAGAATACCAAAGCTTGGCATTTTTGTGTTTGTCCCAAGGAATGTGTCCAAGATAATCAAGAATTGATAAATGTGCAGCAGCCGTAATATCTGCTAAAGAGAACTCATTGCCAGCAAGATACTTGCGAGTCTCACACAGCCAATCAATATAATCCATATGATAATTTAGGTTGTTTATGCCAATATTAAGAGTTTTTGAATCTGGAGCACTTCCTTGACTAAAGCGTTTGTGAACCTTTTGCTTGACGATGTTGCAATAAACTTCTTTATAAAATCTTTTATCAAACCAGTCCATTAGGCGTCTAATTTCTGCTTTGTTAATCAAATCTCCATTAATTAGGCTAATTTCTTTATTTGCTTCTTCCAAAAACTCACAAATAGCATAGTTGCTAGATATGATATTGCCATCAAATATAAACAAAGGTAATTCTTTTGATAAGGATAAATTAGTAAACTCTGTTGAAAGCTCCCATGGCTTTTCTTCTTTTAATACAAACAAAATACGTTTCTCGCTAAGCAAAATGCGTATTTTGCGAGAAAATGGTGATATTGGATGGTGTATTAATAAAACCATGAGAAAGAAATCTCCAAAAATTATAAATTATATCTAATTTATCAAGTTGTTTTGATTAGGTCAAGAATTTAAAACTATTGAGCTTTTTCTTCCAAGGCATAAGTTGGAGGCACAACGCCTTTGTTTTGTTCTTGTATTTGCTCTATTACACTCATTAGATTATCTTTTATTGCCTTTTGTGTCTCTGGTTTTTCTAAATGTTTGCTAAGAAGATGAGTAAGACGTTCTCTATGAGAGTGAGTTTTGCTAACCCCAACAAATAAAGGCATTGTCCAAATGCTTTTGTTAGAAAAAGCCACATGAGAACGAAGCCCTAGCTTAGATGTCTCTATTAGTCCAAAATAAATACTAGTTAAAATATAGTCCACTTCTCCTTTTATTAGTTTTCCGTATAAATCATAAGAATTATCAATATATTCAATATTGTATTCTGATAATGATTCTTTTACATAATCACTAAAATGTTCATTTTTGTGGATTGCTCCTTTTAGTTTTTTGAGATCATTTATTGAAGTAATATTAAGAACTTGGTTTGCTCTCATTGCCAAATGTATTGGATTGTCTATTGCTGCAGGATATATAAATTTTAGTGAGTTATAAATTCCTGTGTCAGAATATATGCCCAAAACAATATCAGCGCCTTCTCTAGCTCCGCGGCTAGAGTTTCTGATTAGGTCATCATACTTGCCTTCAACAGGAACATATACTGTAGTGTAGTTTGATTGATTTGAAAATTCTTCGATAAAGTCTTTTAGTACACTATTGAACTTTTTGTTATAATTATCAAAGTCGCCATAAGGATAATAATTGTCAAAACCTGTTACTTTGATTTTTTCAAAATCTGCATTCTTGGTCTTAATAGTTTCTATCTGGGCGTAAGATTTGGGCGAAAAAACAATTAAGAATAAATATAAAAATATTAAACTAAATTTTAGCCTCATTGTTCTTCTCCTAATATGTTCTATCTACAATATATTGTGCAATTTCTTTTAAGTTACGAGCCTTAAATCCAAAAATATCAATATCTCTACAAGCAGAATAAACAAGCTCTTGGGCTATGTTGCGCGCAGTTTCTACTCCATATAAAGTTACAAGAGTGAGTTTTTTTTGTCCCTTGTCTTTGTTTAGGGTTTTTCCAACAACTTGTGTGCTGCCTTCAATATCTAAAATATCATCTGCAATCTGAAAAGCTATGCCAATTTTGCGAGAGTAACTAATTAAGGCTGCTGCTTGATTGCTGTCTGCTTTGCCAAGAACGGCACCTGCTTCTACTGCAAACCTAAGCAATCTGCCAGTCTTCATTTCTTCTATTCTTTTTATAATATCTTCGGCTTCTTCGTTATTGTGTGTGTAGGTGTTGCCAATTAAGTCTAACATTTGGCCAGCAACCATGCCTGTAAAAGCTCCAGCTGCGTTTGCTAGCATTTCTATTAGGCAGCAGCGGATTTGTGCATCGGGAGAAGTTTGAGGTCTGCTTAGAATCTCAAAAGCGTAGGTTAACAAGCCATCTCCAGCAATAATAGCAGTTGCTTCGTCATATTGTTTGTGGCACGTCGGAAAACCTCTTCTTAGATCGTCATTGTCCATAGCAGGTAAGTCATCATGGACAAGAGAATATGTGTGTAACATTTCTAATGCTACGGCAGTATTTAGAGATTGTTCAAAGCTAACGCCAAAGAGCTTGCCAACTTCAAAAACCAAAAATGGTCTTAGCCTCTTGCCACCCTTAGATAAAGAATAAAACATTGCACGACTAACCCTAGATTCTTCTCCTTTGGGAAAGTTGAAATACTGGGCAATCGCCTGATTAAACTCTGTTGCATAGTTTTTTAGTGCAGTTTTTATGTTGTTAGTTTGATCCATCTTTGTTATCCAAATCTGTAAGAGTTAGCTCACCATCTATAGAAATTTCTACTTTTTCTATTTTTAGCTTTGCTTCTTGTAGCTTTCGTTCACAGAAATTTTTTAGCTTTGTTGCTTGTTCATAAGAACTAACGGCATCATCTAGTTTTATTTTTCCTGCTTCTAATTCTTTTACTAATTGTTCTAGTTGAAACAAAGCATCTTCAAAGCTAAGTTCTTTTTTGTCTTCTGGTAACATAAATATCTCCTATAATAAAGCAAAGCACAATTTATGCTTGGGCATTGCCTTCATCTTCTTCAAGTAATCCTAATTTTTCTAACATATTGTCATTAATATCTTCTCGTTGAGCAACAATCCAGTTTGGCACGTTTGGAGCTGCCGGAATTTTTGCTAAAGATGACATTTTGGGGTCTAAGTACCAACGAGGAGAATCTGCAATAATTGGGCGGTCAATATAACTTTGGAACAAAATTACTTGTTTTAGCATTGGCAAACTAAGTAGTTGCGAAGATGTAATAACCGAAATACCTTGTAGCTGATAGTTAACGCTTTTAGAAAAAGGATTACTCTTAGAAGAAAAGCCTTCTTGCTTTGAATATGATGATGTTTGAACAGTTCTGTTACCAATCATCTTAGAAAAACGTTGTGCTGTTACCTCATTGTTTTGTGATAAAATAACTTTACATGCAGTTGTAGAAATTAGAGTTTCTAGGTCGTCTTTACCATATTTTCCAGAAATCTGACCTAAATCTTGCCCAATTAGCAAGTAAGAAACTTTTTGACCACGACCAACAGCAGGGCCGTCAATAACGGCTTTTAGTTTAGGCATTTGTGGAAACTCGTCTAGCACAAACAAAGTAGGGAATGGACCCATTTTGCCGTCTGTGGCATTAACATAATTAGGAGGATTAGAGATTAGATATGAAGACATAAGTTCAATAAAAATACCACTAATCATACCTAAAGCTCTGGCATCTACTTGGTTAATAGATAAATAAACAGTAATAGGTTTCCATGTGCCAGTAATTGGGTCTTTCATGCCTCGAAGATCTTTGAATTGTAAGTCAGAAAAGCTTGTTCTAGAAACAACAGCAGAGTTTTTGAACACACCAATACCAGCAAAACCAGTAGACATAACAGAACCGCGTTCTTTGTCTGGCATATTTGCAAGAGTGCTTAGCTCTGTATATGCACGTTGAGAGTATCCGTATTTGCGAGATTCGTCAACGGCAGTAGCCAATAGGTCGCCCATTTTATCTGCCA
Source organism: uncultured Azospirillaceae bacterium (assembly GCA_964370705.1). Lineage (GTDB taxonomy): Bacteria > Pseudomonadota > Alphaproteobacteria > RF32 > CAG-239 > JAFUYI01. Next base: position 8,385 of record CAYJKS010000013.1, on the reverse strand, counting down.
TACCAGCCATTTGGTCGCCTTCTTCAATACGTCTTCTAATTTCTTGTCCTTGCTTGATTTGGGCCTCAGTCAACCACTCAATAACCATAGCTAAGCAGGCCTCTCTGCCTACCCATTTTTCTGGTAATAGTTCCCATGTGCCAATTGGAACATAGTTTTCTATTGTAAGAGTATTGTTTTGCAAGTCTCTAAGTGCTTTTGCCGCAGCAGGGTTGTGCATTTTTATCTCGTCATAATAGCCTTCTAGAACTACTTTGTCTTCTGCATCTAGTTTGCCTTCATAGATTCTGCTTATAAAGTAATCATTTGCTCTTGCTTTTTCGCATTTAGATGAGATGAAGTGAACAAATCCAGTGATTGCAGCACGACCTGTTTGTGACCAGTGAGGATCTGCCCCACCTTTAGGATCTTCTACTAAAATATTGCTCATTGAGTCTATATACATATCTCGAGCAGGACCTTGTGCTGGCAAAGCAGAGGGAGATAATGGGTTCCAACTAGGGTAATAGATGCCTTTTGAAGGGTCGTCTTCGGCACCCCAGTTAATAATAAATACAGGACCTTCTTTAGCTCTTGCTCCAGATGTAGAAAAACAAAGCTCAGGCTTAGGGTCATTAATAACTAGGCTCATGTTTTTGGAGTTAAAAATTGTTGGCACAACTACACCAACAGTTTTACCTGTTCCTGGAGGTGCACAACATAGGGTAGATAATGTTTCTGGCAATTTTAGGTATTGTCCCTTAAATTTGCCAATTACCATACAAAAGCCATCAAAGAGCTTCATTTTTTTGATGTCTGCAAAAGTGGCTACTCTACCAGAGCCATGAACATTTGATTGAAAACGGTTAGGGTTAGAAACGGCACCTATAATAAGTCCCATTGGCAAAGATAAGATTGGCAAAACAGGTATCCATAAACTAATAGAGAATTCTCCCTGATAGTTTGAGATTTTTTTGCACCAGTCCCAATAGCGAGAAAACAAATAAGATGGATCAGAAAATATCATTCCCATAAATTTGCCAACATTGTCCATGGTTTCTTTAGATATACCATTGCTAACAAAGTATGATAGTGGCATAGCAATTATTGCAAGTGCAATTGTTACACCTAAAGTTATGATTATAGAAAGAGATAACCAGCGCACGGCTTTGTCATATTCTTCCCATTCTTCTCCTCTTTGTTGTAGCGCCATTTTAATGCTCCGTCTTCTTAAATAATTTTTCTTAAAATATCTTCAATGTTGTTTACTTTATTGTGAGGCAAGCTCTTTTCCGCATTAGGCAAAGCATTAGCAAATGAGCGAATTTCTTTTGGAGAGCCTTTGCCTATTCTTGTTACATGAATATCCATATCTTCCCAAATGTCAATCATATCTTCTGCATTGATAATGTTTGCATCTTGGATAAGAACATAAGCTTCAATCTTGTAGTGCATATTTTTTTCGTTAAAATAGTTGCTTAAATGATTTTTTGCAGTAGATATTTTTTTGATTGGGGATATGCGATGAGAACTTTCTGAAAACCATAAAGGATCTTCGTTATTAAATTGCTCTTCATCTGCTAGCCAATCGCCAAATTCTTTATCTATTAGGCAAAGACAGATCTTTCCGTCGGCAACACCAACAAAGTCAATAGCTGTTTTTTGGATATTTAATCTTGCAATAATTGCATAGCCTTTTTGTTTTAAGATGTCTGTGCAAGAGTTGCTGTTGCGTGGTTTGGGCGCAGCTTCTTGTGCAGAACTATTGGCAATTTTGTTATTATTGTTACTTAGATTTTTGTCCTCTCTAGGTGCTTTGCTTTCGTTCTTATCTTGCCTTTTGTCATCGCGAGGAGGTCTGCTCTCATTTCTGTCTTGTCTTCTATCTTCACGAGGAGGTCTGTTCTCGTTTCTGTCTTGTCTTCTATCTTCACGAGGAGGTCTGCTCTCGTTTCTATCTTGTCTTCTATCTTCACGAGGAGGTCTGCTCTCATTTCTGTCTTGTCTTCTGTCTTCGCGAGGAGGTCTACCTTCGCTTCTGTCTTGTCTTCTATCTTCGCGAGGAGGTCTACTCTCATTTCTGTCTTGTCTTCTGTCTTCGCGAGGAGGTCTGCCCTCATTTCTGTCTTGTCTTTGTGGGGCGACTTCTTTTTCTGCAACATCAAATGCGTCGATGTCAAAGTCAAAATCATCTCCAGAATCATCAAATTGGAATAAAGAATGCTCAAAAACTTTAGGCGACGCTTGGGTTGGTGTTGGTACTGGAACAACAGGAGGCATCATTGGGCTTGGAGCTCTTCTTGGAGGCATTGCTGCTTGTGGAGAAGGAGCCGGAATATTTGGCATAGATATAGGTCTGATATGCATTGGCGCAGGTTCGGCCATTTCCATTCTTCCAACGCTTGGAGGTTTTATGGAGCGAGGGCGTATCTCTTTGTATGATTTTTTTCTTTTTATGGGAGTAATACCTGCAGAGGTAGAAACTATTTTTACGGGTTTGTAAAATAAATTCTTAAATATCTTCCATGGTAGAGTAAGTATAAACATAACAAATTTGCACCAAGAAACGAGGCTCAAGGCTATCCAACCCGTAAACCACAAAGGAATAAATGATATTATTATTAAGACAAAAGCCCATTCTTTTGCCTCTGAGATGACCCAAGAATTTTGCCACAAGTCCCATGCGATTTGCCAATGATAGTAATTTAGAATATCAAAATGCCAGTTACGCAACATAATAACACGAATGCTTTCCATAAAGAAAACACTCCAAATTACTCCTACGAGCAAAATTCTTATTAGTATTAGTATGGGTTTCAATTAAATCTCCATAAATTTTCATAAACTATAACAAAAGATGGTTAATAATATTTTACATTATTTATTTATTTATTTATTTATTATCTCCGCCTGAATCAGCCTTTTTATGAAAGCTACGGGTCTTGTCTTCAAAGTTACTACGAATTTTGTTAGAATTCAAATCTTTTTTGTCTGTTGGCTTAGGCATTCTTTGGGCAATCATATCTGCCATCATTTGTTGAGGAGATACTTTTTTCTTAACGCCGCTACCAATGTTTTTTATAATAATGTCTGAAGGTTCTTGCTTATATCTACTTCTTTTGTAGTTTATATACCAAATAATTGGAAAAAGCAAAAGTTTTATATATGATATTTTTAGGGATTTTTTCCAACCCCAAACCCAAAATGGCAAAATACATAAAATTGCAACAAAAAAGAAGTATTCTGAGGCTGTGTCAATAACTCCGCCTTGTTCCCAAAAAGTATAAATTATTTTCCAATATCTTAGCTCAAAAATATTAAAGCTCCAAAAGTAGCTCATAGCATAATAAACTGCCGATATATATATGGCGTTCCATAAAAGGCTTGAGAATAGAATATATAAAAATTTTTTTATTTTTTTTATCATTTTTATTTTTGCCTAATCTCTTGAGCCACCGCTAGTATTGCCTGCGTTGCCATTATTACTGTTGTTTTTGTTCTTATTTTTATTTTTTATTCTGTTTCTATGACGCTCTGTTTTTTGTCTTCTTTCTGCATTTCTTTGTTTTCTTGCAGCATTGTCAGCAAGAGAACTTGCAATATCGTTCTTTTGATTACTAAGATCTTGTTCTCTTTGGGTAGGTTTGGCTGCATCTTGCAAAGATTGTGGATTTTGTTGCTCACTTGTGTTGCTACTAGATTCTGTTTGTTGTTCACTACGTCTTTGTGTTGTAGGAGAAGCACCACGTAAGATTTTTTTGTCTGCGTCGCTTGCTTGTTTGTCAGCTTCCTTGTAGCTGTTTTTCATATTTTTTCTTGCATCAGATTGATTTTCTTCATCTGAACTTAAGTAGTCTTCGCGTTCATCTTTGTGTTTTGCTTCAAGTTTTTTGTTGTTTTCAACATAAGCTAGATTAAACTCGTCATTAAGATTGCTTTGTTCAAAAGCTGTTTCATCAACTCTAATTATGTCTAGCAGTTTGGTTTGTGCTTGGCGACAAGAAATTTGATTTAATGTTTTCATAAAATCAGAATTTTTTAAGGCACTGTCTTCAAAATCTTTGGCAGCTTTTTCTGCGCCTTTTTCATACTTAGGCTCGTTGTCTTTTAGTTCTTTTAGCTTTGTTCTAAGATCTTTTATGTCTTTTTCAATAGCTTCTTTTTCTTTTATATCTTTTGCCTCTTTTTTTCGTTCTTCTTCTTTTTTTACAAATTCTTGGATTCGCTGTGTTTCTTGACGAAGATTTTGTAGATTATTATAGTCTGTTAGATCTGGCTGAACAGCGTCTTGAGAAAATGATTCTGCGGAAATGGCTTGTCCTTTTGCCATAGCTTTTGCAAACTTTTTAATTTCTTTTTGTTTGTCTAGATGCTTTTTATCAATATTTTTCATCTTTAGATCAGACATATCTTTTACGCTGTTTCTGACAAACATTGCAGCAGAATTTTGGTGAATAACTTTGTTTAGTTGTTTTAGGCTCTCGTTTTCTATAACTTCTTTGCCGTTTTCGGTTGAGTTGCCTTCAATAATGTTATTTTCTGCTTCTATATAAGATTTTTTGCTCAAGGCTAATATGCTACTTAATACTTCTGTTCTTTGTGCGGATTCTTGCTCAAATCCAGCCATGGCAGAAGTTTTGCCATCAATATAGTTTCTTTGCTCGTTAAGTGTAGTTTTGCTAATGTTTTTTGCTTGTTTGATTGTGTCAAAATCTAGTTGGCTAGAAATATCTCCATCTTTGACAAAGTCTTTATTAGTTGCAAGACCTTCTAATAAATCTGTTGCGGCTATGTTACGGGCAGCAGTTTCTATCTGGAACTCAACAGATGCAGTTCTGATTTCTCTTTCCATAAAATCAACAGAGCTTTTTCCTAAAAGATCAACCCTGTGATTGTTTTTGATGTTTAGGTTATTAATCTTATTATTGTCTTTTGTTGGAGAAGCCTCTTCTCTAGCAACACTTTCTCTATCTTTTTTTAGGTCGTTAGTAAGTTTAACAACTCTTTCAAAGGTTTTTTTGCCTTCAGGGTTGTTATCTACATCTAGTTTGTTTTTGAATGCTTCTAGCAAATGAGCATTTTCTGCATCGGTAATTTTGCCCTTAATAATCGCTTCAGAAATTTTGTGTGCTTCGTCAACTTTGCTATCGTATTTATCTTTGGTATCTTTGTTTCTTTCTTCAACAAATTTGCCAATTTTTTCTGCTTTTTTGTATGTGTCAGACGATTTGTGCTTTTTTTCCGCCTTTTTTTCTGCCGCTTTTTGAGCTTCTTTTTTTGCCATATTATCTCTTTGGCGATTAAGCACATGTCTTCTTGCGCGTTCAAAACCTGTTTCTGCCAATCTTTCTACCTGAACAGCTCCTTCTTGCACAAGAGCAATAAGCCACTTCTCATACATATAGGCAATAACATCTTGTTCTGAGTGTTTGTCTGGGTCTTTTTTCTCAGCTTTTATTTTGTCATCGTCCATAAGATTTGTAACGCCTTCTGCGTCGCTCAAATCTTCGATTAGGTCATCCATTTCTTTCTTTTGCTCAATGCTCAAAAGTCCAGTTTTGTCTAAGTCTTGCAAAATGTTAAGTCTGGCTCTGGCGTCAAGGTTTTGTGATACTTGCAAATTGTCTTTTTTTTCACCTTGCTCGGCTTGTGGAGTAGGTGGAGTGTTGTTGCTAGAAGATGTTGGCGCAGGCGTAGGAGTATTTGTTGTAGGGTTCCTATTTGTGGCAGGTTCTACTGTTGGGCCTGTGTTTGTTGGCTTTGGTTGACTTGTTGGTTCTGTGTTATTTGTATTATTATTTACAGTTTTTGCCATTGTTTTATCCTCTAGCTACTATTTATATATTGTATATATTATCATAGATTTTTTGTTTTGTCTATATTTTTTCTATATTTTTGTTTTGGTCTATGCTTTGAGCTTTTTCAAAAAATTTCCTATTTTTTTATTATACATCATTCCATCTTCTGGAGATGCCTTAATTAGTCCAAATAGGCGAGATTTGAGCATTTGAATTTCTATTGGAGAAAATACTGCAGGGTTGCGAGTTAGAACCTCAAAAGCTCCATCTGCATCTTTGTTGGCAGTTTTGAAGTAATTTGAAACTAGTCTTTCTGCATTGATAGGGAAGCCTTTTTTCTCAATTGCATCAATGTATTTGCGAGCTTTTTCTCCTCTTTTGCGGTGCTCTTCTATAATTTCTTGTTCTATTTTGCGATGCTCATACTCAAGTAAGCGTTTTTCGTAGCTTATTTCGCAACTTTCTATCTCAAACAAAATTTCGATATAAGACACAATTGCCATTTGCAAGTTCTCATTAGTATGTTGTTCGGCAAAGTCTAATAGTTCTTCGTCGGTAGAGTTAGGCTTGATTTTTATAATATCATCGGTAAATGCCTCAAACATAATGTCCCACCCTTGCAAAACATCTAGGCTAATTAGGTTGCCAAGGCTAGGGGTGTAGCGAGGATATAATACTTGTGGTTTGATATTAAAATTAGGTTTTTTTAGGTTGTTTGTTTTAGCAATTAACTTAATTGCTTCTACATAGTTGCGGTAGGCAATATATAGTTTTTGCTCATTGTCTTCTAACGATGAGGTAATTTCTTCTTCTGTGGCATTTTGCTTAATTGGCACTGGCTCTGGCTCTTCTAACAAAATGCGGGTATTTGTTTTTTCTTCTTCTATGCTAGCTAATTCTGATTGTATAAAGCTATCTAATAGTTGATTAAAGTCGTCTTGGCTTTTTTTTACATCTTTTACAACACTCATCATAAACCTCAATCTGTATTAATAGTTAAAACTTGTTTGCCTGTTTGGGTATCTATGGCAATAATATGGTCGTTTTTGTTATGGTTGCTCACTAATATATATAGTATGTTGTCACTTGCAGATATTTGCTTTATTTTTGAATTGTTATTTATTGGTAAGCTAATGTCTTTTGGCGTGGCTTTGTTAGATTTTATTCTTTTTATAATTTGAGATGCCAAAAAAAGACTGCCGACAAATAAGAGTATACTAAAGACAAATACTGCTATTTTAATAAATTTTAGTGGTGTCATACTTAAATATCCTTGCATTTTTTTTATTATACACTATAAACTATAACCTACAACATTAATTTTTCTCCAGTAGCAGCTAATCAAGTTGGGCAAAGACTTGATAAGTTTTTGTGTGAAGAAATGCCAGATATATCTCGTTCTCAATTGCAAAGGCTTATTGCAGAAGGTAATGTTTGTGTTGATGAGACAATTATTACTAATAAAAACTTTAAGACAAAGTTAGAAGATGTTTATGTTGTAACAATTCCTCCTCCAGCAGAAGCTGACCCAATTGCAGAAAACATTGCATTAGACGTGGTTTATGAAGATGATTGGATTATTGTGGTTAATAAACCAGCAGGAATGACGGTTCATCCAGCACCAGGCGCTTATAGTGGAACATTGGTTAATGCGCTTTTGTATCATTGTAAAGATAATTTATCTGGAATTGGTGGGGTAAAAAGACCAGGAATTGTGCATCGAATAGACAAAGATACAAGTGGACTTTTGGTTGTGGCAAAAAATGATTTGGCTCACAAAAGCTTGTCAGAACAGTTCTTTGATCACAGCATTGAGCGAACTTATTATGCGATTTCATATAGTGTGCCCAATCCTCTAAAAGGTAAGATAGAAAAAAATATTGCAAGAAGCAAGTTTAACCGTAAAAAAATGGCAATAGTTGAAATGGGCGGAAAACACGCAGTTACTCATTATGAATGTGTTGCTAGTATAGGTAAAGCCGTTAGCTTAATAAAATGTAATTTAGAAACTGGTAGGACTCATCAAATTAGGGTGCATTTGTCATCTTTGGGTTGTAATTTGGTTGGTGATTTGACTTATGAAAAATCTGGAAAAAGCCAAATTAATGGTGTGAACACAGAAGTAAAGCTATATATAAACAAGTTCTCTCGTCAAGCTCTTCATGCAAAAACTTTGGGGTTTGTGCATCCAAAAACAGCAGAGTTTGTGAGATTTGAGTCTGAATTTCCTCAAGATTTTTGCGAATTGGCAAATATGGCTGGTTTGCCAATTGATGTATAAGTTGCACACAGGCTTAAAGTGTTTGCTATTGGGGATTTGCAACTTTTAATGTAGTTTTTTTAATTTTTAGTTGATTTGTTTTTTAATTCGTGTATATTAGTATTTGTAAACATTATGGGGGTTGATATGTGCCAAAAAATGTCGACTATAGTAAATGTTTCTGCAGATAATTTGTCTACATATTTGCAACAGGTTAAAAGTTTTCCTGTTTTGTCTGCAGAAGATGAATATAATATTTCTAAAAAATATGTGCAAACAAGAGATGAAGACTTGTCTTGCATTCTAATTAACTCGCACTTGCGATTAGTTGTAAAATTAGTTTCTAAA
>CAYJKS010000012.1:0-14485 GCA_964370705.1 uncultured Azospirillaceae bacterium | reverse complement strand
GATACTGCAGAAAACCTATTACCTAGAGCTCCTGTTGTAACCGTTATGGGTCACGTTGATCATGGTAAAACTTCTCTCTTAGACGCTTTAAGAGAAACTAATGTTGTTGCAAAAGAAGCTGGTGGAATTACCCAACATATTGGTGCGTATCAAATTATTGTTCCAACTGGAGAAAAAGTTACATTTATTGACACTCCTGGACACGAAGCCTTTTCAGAAATGCGTGCTCGTGGTGCCAAAGTAACAGATATTGTTGTATTGGTAGTTGCCGCAAATGACGGAATTATGCCACAAACAATCGAGGCGATTCGCCATGCACAAGCAGCAGAGGTTCCAATTGTTGTAGCAATTAACAAAATCGACCTCCCTGGTGCAGATGCTTTTAAGGTAAAAAATGTGCTTTTGCAGCACGGAATTGCCGTAGAAGACTTAGGTGGAGAAACATTGTCTGCTGAAGTTTCTGCAAAAAAACGCATTAATATCGAGAAATTGGTAGAAGCAATCTTACTTCAAGCAGAAATTTTGGATCTTAAGGCTAATGCTGACAAAAAAGCAGTTGGAACAGTTATTGAAGCAAAAATGGAAAAAGGCAGAGGATCTGTTGCTACAATCTTAGTCCAATCTGGAACCCTAAAAGTTGGTGACATTGTTATTGCCGGAAAAGAATGGGGCCATATTAGAGCGATGTTTAATGAACATGGCGTAAAGGTTTTTGAGGCTGGTCCTGCGACCCCTGTCGAAATATTAGGACTGCAAGGAACACCTTCTGCTGGTGACAGTTTTAATGCTGTTGTAAGCGAAGCAAAAGCAAAAGAAATTACAAACTATCGCATTCAAAAAGAACGTGATGCAAAATTAGTAAAAAGTGCAAAATCTGCTATGGAGCAAATGCTCGACAAAATCAAATCTGGAGAGTTCAAAAACTTACCAGTTCTTATTAAAGCAGACGTTCAAGGCTCTATTGAAGCTATTGAAGGCACAATTAACAAACTATCTAATGACGAAGTTAGAGTTCAAGTTTTGCACTCAGCAGTTGGACCGATTTCTGAGTCAGATATTTCTTTGGCAAAAGCATCAAATGCCCTAATTATTGGCTTTAATGTGCGTGCAACTCCACAAGCTAGAACTATGGCAAAAAGAGATGGTGTAGACATTAGATATTACTCAATCATATATGATGTTGCAAATGATGTTAAAAAAGGCTTAGAAGGCTTGCTTTCTCCAGAACTAAGAGAAAAAATCTTAGGCTATGCAGAAATTCGAAGTGTGTTTAATATCACAGGCTCAGGAAAAGTTGGCGGCTGTATGATAACAGAAGGTATGGTTAAAAGAGGTGCTAAGGTTAGATTGCTACGTGACAACGTGGTAATTCACGACGGCAAACTCGGACAGCTAAAACGCTTTAAAGACGATGTAAAAGAAGTTAAAGAAGGTTATGAATGTGGCATGAGCTTTGAAAATTATCAAGATATTCAAGTTGGTGATTTTATTGAATGTTATGAGATAGAAACTATTGCTGGTAAGCTTGACTAACCCAAAATAAGGAATAAGAAATGGCAATAAAAGAACAATCTCAAAGACAACTTAGAGTTGGGCAAGAAATCAAAAGAATCATTGCATCAGAAATTTATCTTGGCAATGTCCGCAATCTTTTAGAAATAGACTCTTTGGTTACAATTATGGAGGTTCAAGTATCACCTGATTTAAAATATGCAGTAGTGTATTTTGTGACCTCCAACCAAGAAACTAATGACGCTGTTTTTGAAGCACTATCACTTGCATCTAATCATTTTCGCAAAACCGTTGCAGGCAAAACAAATCTTCGCTACGTGCCAAAAATTGTTTTTAAGCTAGACAATACTCTGGCCGAAGTCGACAAGATAGAAAGACTTTTACGCAATCCTAAAGTTGCTCAAGACTTGGAAGACTAATGGGCAAAAAAAAAGGCGAAAACATAAATGGCTGGCTAATAATTGACAAGCCAAAAGGTATGGGTTCAACCCAAGTTGTGGGCAAGACAAGATGGTTGCTAAATGCCAAAAAAAATGGACACGCAGGAACCCTAGACCCATTTGCAACAGGAATTTTGCCAATTGCTTTTGGCGAGGCTACCAAGTTAATGAACTATGTTACCGATGGTAACAAAGAATATGAATTTGTAATAAAATGGGGCATACAAACAGACAGTTGTGACTGTGAGGGCAAAGAGGTTGCAAGCTCAAACAAAATACCAACCGAAGAAGAAATCTTGGCTATTATACCTTCATTTTTAGGCAAAATAAGCCAAGTGCCTCCTATTTATTCGGCAATAAAAATAAATGGACAAAGGGCTTATAATCTTGCGCGCAAAGGAGAAGAAGTTTCTATCCCCTCGCGTAATATTGAGATTTTTGAGCTAGAATATTTGGGCAAAATTAGCAATGATGAATCAAAGTTTAGGGTGCTATGCTCCAAAGGCACTTATGTTAGGAGCTTGGGGGCAGACATTGCGCTTGCACTCAAAACTTTTGGTCATTTGGCTGAATTAAGAAGAACAAAATGTGGCATTTTTGACACTAACAACAAGATTTTACTAGAAACTTTAGAAAAAATGTTGTATGTTGAGCAACGCACTGAGTGTTTGCTCCCGATAGAAGCGTCACTGCGCGACATCGCGGTTATTGCTGTTTCGGAAGCAGAAGCTATCAAACTCAAGCAAGGACAAGGCATAAGCCCCAAAGGCAGGGAAGAAAATTTGATTTTTAACTCTACTATGGCAGCAATGTCTCCAGATGGTTTGGTGGCAATTGTTAGAATTGAAGAAACCAAAATTTCTCCGATTCGAGTTTTTAATTTATAATAAAAAAGGAAAAATAGATGTCGATTACTAAAGAAGTAAAAAGTGAATTGGTAAAAACTTATGGTTTGAACCCAAATGATACTGGTTCTCCAGAAGTTCAAATTGCAATTTGGACAATTCGTATCAATAACTTAATTGAGCATTTTAATACACACCGCAAAGACACACACTCTCGTCTAGGTTTGATGAAAATGGTTTCTAGACGTCGTCACTTGCTAGATTATCTAAAAGCAAAAGATGATAACAGATACAAAGAAGTTATTAAAAAACTAAATATTCGCCGATAAGCGAGTTCTTCATTGCGGGACAAAAGTTCCGCAATGATTTTTATAAACAAAGATGTGCCTGGTTCGAAACTTATTTTTATGGTTACTAGCAAAACCCTAAAAATAAGTTGCGAGCAAAGGCTAAAAGAAAGGTAAATTTATGAATAATTTAAAAGTAATCACCAAAGAATTAGACTGGGGTGGTCGCAAACTAACACTAGAAACTGGCAAATATGCCAAACAAGCAACTGGTTGCGTTATTGCAACTTATGGCGAGACTAAAGTTATGGCAACAGTTGTTGCTGCTAAAGAAGCAAAACCTGATCAAGACTTTTTTCCGCTAACAGTTAACTATCAAGAAAAATACTATGCAACAGGAAAATTCCCTGGCGGTTTTGTAAAAAGAGAAACTAGACCTTCTGAGTTTGAAGTTTTAACATCTCGTCTTATTGATCGTCCTATTAGACCTTTATTCCCAGAAACTTTCAAAAACGAAGTGCAAGTTATTTGTACCACAATCGGCTTTGACCAAACAAACTCTGCAGACGTTGTTGCAATGATTGCAGCATCTGCAGCCTTGTCTATTTCTGGCATTCCATTCTTAGGCCCAATAGGTGCTGCAAAAGTTGGCTACAAAGATGGCGAATTTATTCTAAACCCAACAATCCAAGAACAAGCTACTTCTGATTTGGAACTAGCTGTTGCTGGAACACATGAAGGCGTTTTAATGGTAGAATCTGAAGCTCAAGAGCTTTCTGAAGAAACTATGCTAAGTGCTGTTATGTTTGGTTTTGACAGTTTTCAACCAATTATTGCCATTATCAATGAGATGAAGCAAGAAGTTGGCAACCAAGCATGGGATGTTGCTGAGCGCCCTGTAGAATTTGCAAATCTGGTTAAAAAAGTTTCTGACAAATATTTAAGCAAGTTTGAAGAAGCATACAAAGAAACAAACAAACAAACTAGAGGCACAATCATTGGTCAACTAGACGCACAAATTAAAGCAGAGATTGACACAGATAATGAATTTGAGTCTGCAAATATTGGCGATGTTTTAGAAGAGATAAAATATAATGTTGTAAGACAAAGCATCTTAAAAACTGGCACAAGAATTGACGGCAGAGATACCAAAACAGTTCGTCCGATTTGGTGCGAAGTAGACATTTTGCCAACAGCTCATGGTTCTGCAATATTTACTCGTGGAGAAACCCAAGCAATGGTTGTTACCACTTTAGGAACTGGTGATGATGCACAACTTGTTGACGGACTTATTCCAGAACACAAACAAGACTTTATGCTAAACTACAACTTCCCTCCATTTTCTGTTGGAGAATGCGGAAGAGTTGGAGCTCCTGGCCGTAGAGAAATTGGACATGGAAAATTAGCTTGGCGTGCAATTAGACCTATGCTACCAAAAAGCAAAGACACATTCCCTTATGTAATCCGTGCTGTATCTGAGATTTTTGAATCTAATGGCTCTTCATCTATGGCAACAGTTTGCGGAACAACCTTGTCATTTATGGCAGCTGGTGTTCCAATGCAAAAACCTGTTGCAGGTATTGCTATGGGTCTTATTAAAGAAGATACTCAAGTTGCAATCTTGTCAGACATTTTGGGTGACGAAGATCATCTTGGTGACATGGACTTTAAAGTAGCTGGAACAAAAGACGGTATCACAGCCTTGCAAATGGACATCAAAATTACTTCTATTACCAAAGACATTATGAAGAACGCGTTGTCGCAAGCTCATGACGGCAGAATTCATATCTTAGGAGAAATGGCAAAAACAATTGCAGAATCTCGTCCAGAAGTTGCAAACAATGCACCTCGCATTATCACATTAAAAATTCATGTTGATAAAATCCGCGAAGTTATTGGTTCTGGTGGTAAAGTTATTAGAGAAATTACCGAAAAAACTAACTCAAAAATTGACATTCAAGAAGATGGAACAATCAATATTGCTTCTGTTAATGGGGAAGACGGCAAAGCTGCTTATGATTGGATTATGGGCATTGTCGCAGAACCAGAAGAAGGACACATCTACAAAGGTGTTATTACCAAAATAATGGACTTTGGCGCTTTTGTAAAATTCTTAGGCACAACAGAAGGCTTGGTTCATATCTCTGAAGTAAAATCAGAAAGGATCAATTCTGTTTCTGACTTTTATAAAGAAGGTGACACAATGTGGGTTAAGTTTATTGGCACAGACAATCGTGGCAAACTAAAACTTTCTGCCAAAAGAGTTAACCAAGAAACTGGTGAAGATTTAGAAGCTTAATCTTTGAGCTCCTTACAAGCAAAAGGCTTTTGTTACTTATTAACAAAAGCCTTTTCTTATAATCCTTGCATTCTTGACTATATGTTAGTTTTGGGACTATATTAACATAAGCTGTTTTTTTAATTAGGAACAAATGTGATAAAAAAAACATTAATCATATTACTTGCATTTTTTTTGCTAACTAATTGCACCACCACAATCCACAATCATCAGGTTATGGACTTGATGAAAAAAGATGACATGGCAGGAGCCTTAGACCTAGCAAAACAAAAAGGCTATTACGGCAAGAAAAACTCTACGTTAATAAGACACCTTGATTTGGGAATTCTATATTATCAAAATGCCCAATACTATCATGCCCTCAAAGAATTTGAGACAGCACAATCGCTTATTGAAGAATTACAAACAATAAAAATATCTAGTGTTTTTTATAATCAAAACTACTATAACGGAGAAACCTATGATATATCAATGCTCCACTTTTATCTCTCTTTAACCCACTTCAAACTTTATTCAACAGGTGTATATGAGCAACCAGATGCCCAAAACAGCAATTTGTTTTATCATAAAAAACTAACAAACAAAGAAAGATATTTTCATTTATCTGCCTCAAGAAGCATCTTACTAGCATGGAACTCTTGGACATCAAAATTTGCTAGCGAAAACAAAACCATCTTTACAAACGATATGCTCGAAAACACATGGGGAAGTTTTGTTCAAGATCAAAACATGAGCAATAATACTGCCCAAAGTCTCTTAAAACAAATTCCCATTTTGCTACAAAATAACTACATACCGCATTACCCATCTTCCAAAGCAACGCAGCAAGATTTGCTTGAGTATCAGTCCAACAAACTCAAAACCATTCCCAACTTAAGCGTTGTTTTTCAATATGGTCTTGTAAGCCCTAAAATAAGCAAGAGAATTACGTTTCAAATAAACAAAATATTAGCCATAGCTGCCGCTCAAGGAGACTTGATATTTGCTTATTTGGCTGTTCCCAACGGCAAGCTTTCTTTTAATATTCTAGAGGTAAAAAAACCAAACCTTGCAGAAAATATTAGAATTGCCATAAAGCAAGATGACAAAACAATCTTAACCCAAAAGCTTTCTCTTATTCAGCCTATGTCAGAGATAATATATAAACATTATGGCGAAGATTTAGAAAAAAGAATTCAAAGCAAAAAAACCACCCTAGAAGCAACTTGCTTAACTGCTATTGCCACAAATTATATTGGCTACAAAGAAGCTATGGAGCTTTCAACAAAAACCTCAAACCTTGCTGAACAAATTGCCTATAAAGCCACCGCCTTATCTTTTGCAGCCATTGCCCAAAAACTATGTAGCGGCGGAGATGTTGACACACGAGGTTGGAACACATTGCCTCAAGCAATATACATGGCAAGTTTTAGGCTTGACAAAGGTTCTTATAGAGCCGAATATATACGCAACAAAAAGATTATAAAAACACAAGATTTTAACATCGAAGAAAATAACCAACCTACCCTTTTAGATGTTTTTGTCATCAAACCACAACCCGAAAGGAAGAATAATGAATAAAATACTTTATATTATCCCTAGTTTTTTGGCACTTGTTGCCTGCTCTAGTTTTGAGCCAGATTATGTTATAAGAGAAGCCTCAAACAATAGCAAGCCAACATGGACAGCTCAAGAGAATGCACACAAAAGTGACGATTCTAGCAACAAAGAAGATTACCGTTATTTTAATGCCGAAGCACAAAATCCAAGTCAAAGATTATGCCTAAAATCTGCCGAAGTTAGAGCTAGCCAAAAAATCGCCTCAGAAGTTGCTCAACAAATTATGAGCAAATATAACGAGGCCTCTCGTTCTCAAAATGATGACACAACAACTGCCATAGAAGAAAGATTAGAGCAACATATTAAGGCTAACTTACATGGAGTAACAACCCAAAGAACATATTGGGAAAAACGCCAATATCTAGAAGAAATGGGTGCTCAAGAAGACAAGGTAGCATACAAATGCGATGCTGTTGTAAAAATTAGCAACGAGTCACTTGCCTCCTTAGTTAATGCTTATAAAAAACAAAGCATTAATGGCTTAGAAAAAAGCTATCAACAGAATATGCAAAATGCCTTAGAGGCAACTGCAAAATTAATTAGTTCTGGTGAGCCCCTTTAATTATTTTTATAGGATTTATAGATGAGAATTTTATCTTTTATTGTTACTCTTTTTTGTAGTTTTGCTTATTTTAGCTTGGCTCAAGCAAATCAAGCCCCTAACTGGGTATATAACCCTCAACAAAGTTGCTCTGGAGCAGAGTTTTGTGGAGTTGGTTTTGGTCAAAGTCAAGAGCTGGCGGATGCAAGAGCAAGAGGCGAAATCGCCAAAATCTTTGAGGCAAAAATCAAATCAGATTTTTCTTCTTTTGAGGCATCTAATAACGATTCGCTACAAACTTCCGCCTCAGAAAATCTTTCTGAAAATGTAGAAAAAACCATAAAAAATACGCAAATAAAATTTAGGCACTCAGACAATAACACATATTATTCTTTTGCGGTTTTAGATAAAGAAAAATCTGCTCAAATAATAAAAAGTCAAATTTATGAACTAGATGAGCAAATAAGAGTACTCTTAGCAGACCCTCGACCTACTTCGGCTCGCAAAGCAGAACAACTATACAAAAAAAGAGCAAGCTTAAACCAAGAGCATATGATTTTAGCTAACTCCGAGATTATGCCTTTAACTTCTTTTGAAGATGTTTTTAATAACAAAAAAAACAAAATCGGACAAGATACTATTACTCTGATTATGCCAAGCCCCAAAGATGCTTTTTTAGAAAAATCCATAAAAAACGCCTTTGAGCAAAATGGTGTTATTTTTGCCCAAAATGGTCAAAACTTATTTGTTGAAACCCAAATTCAAGAGCTACCTTTTGCCATAAAAAACATGGTTAAAATTGAGTATATTATCTCTATGAGCATAGAAGAAAAAACTGGTGAAAAAACCGAGATTATGAATCAAAGTTTTGTTGGTGTTGGATTATCCCAAGATCAAGCAAAGCAAGATGCTGCAAAACTTGCAAAAGAATATATTATAAAAAATAAACAAGACTTTAACTTTTAATATAAAGAGGAAGATATGAAAAAAATACTACTAACACTACTAATAACTATTTGTTTGACTAGCTGTTCATCTGGTGGCAGGGTCTCTTTAGACAAGGGCGACAAGATGATGGAAACTGATAAATGGACAAAGGTAGATACCAATAATGCCGTTGAAGAAATCTTAGATCAAATGTATACGCACAATGGCTATATCAACTATAAAAATTCTCTTGGACGCAAACCAAAAATATTTATAAAAGATGTGACCAACGCTACGGCAGATCCATATTTTAGAGTAGACGAGCTAAATAACGCCTTGCTAAAAGAACTTTCTAGATCTGGTAATTTTGTTATTGTAAACCGCAAAAACTCCGACAGTCTAAATGATGAACTCAGCTACCAAAGAGGTGGCACCGTCAAAGAGCAAGACATTGCTTCTGCGATTAATGAAACTGGTGCAGACACTCTAATTTTTGGCGAGATTACAATGCAACCAGTTAGAACGGGCAATCAAGTCGTTAATGAATATACCGTAAATATGACCCTAACCAACCTCGAAACTAAAGAAGAAATTGCCAGAATGGACTTTTCTGCTACCAAATATCGCAAAGAAGGGTTCATTGGTTGGTAACTTTATGTTAACAAACAATTGTTAGAGTTAATCATAAATTAAAATTCAATTTATGGGGAATAAAAAATTATGACTTTTTTTAAAAAAACCGCTAATATTCTGACAACTATCTTAGTTGCAATATTAGCCACAACTGGCTCTGCAATGGCAGCATCTGAGCTTAATCTAAACATCCCTTCACTAGATGTTGACTATAGCTTTGGAGGCGTATCTGTTACAGGGTCTCAAATTTTATTATATGGTTTAGCAATTTGTTTGTTCGGCTTTTTGTTTGGCGTTTGTGAATACATCAAAATCAAAAAACAGCCTGCTCACAAATCAATGACAAACATTGCCAATCTAATCTACACAACATGCAAAACCTATATGAAGCAACAAGCCGTCTTGTTGCTTATATTAGAAGCATTTATTGCTATTTGTATTTTTTATTACTTCTTTTTCTTAAAAAATACTCCAATGCTTATGGTTCTAAATATTTTGCTTTGGTCTGTTCTTGGTATTTTAGGCTCTTTTGCAGTAGCTTGGTTTGGTATGAGAATAAATACTTTTGCCAACGCTCGCACAGCCTTTGCCTCGCTAAAAGGCAACTCTTTAGAGGTAATGAATACTCCCCTAAAATCTGGAATGTCTATTGGCGTATTGCTTATATCTGTAGAACTTTTAATGATGATTGCAATTTTGCTTTTTGTTCCTAGAGAGTATGCAGGAGCTTGCTTTATTGGCTTTGCTATCGGTGAGTCTTTGGGTGCTGCAGTATTACGTATATGCGGTGGCATTTTTACAAAAATTGCCGACATTGGTGCTGACTTAATGAAAATTATGTTCAAAATAAATGAAGATGATGCGCGCAATCCTGGAGTTATTGCCGACTGTGTTGGTGACAATGCTGGCGATTCTGTTGGACCAACTGCCGACGGATTTGAGACTTATGGTGTTACTGGTGTTGCCCTAATAACCTTTATTGCTCTTGCAGTAGGCATGCAATATAGTGCTACTGGAGAACTAACCCCTATTGCAAACTCTGCCGACATTCAAGCACGTTTAATTGTGTGGATATTTACTATGCGTTTGATTATGGTTGCAACTTCTATTGTTTCTTATCTAACAAACAACAAATTATCTAATCTTTTATACAAAAACAAAAAAGATTTTGATTTTGAGGCACCATTAACCAACTTGGTTTGGCTAACATCATTACTTTCTATTGCTCTAACTTTTGCTGTTTCTTATGTTATGATTGGCGATATGGGCGAGAACTTATGGTGGAGATTGTCAACAATAATCAGCTGTGGGACTTTTGCGGCAGCAATTATTCCTGAGTTTACCAAAATCTTTACATCTTGCAACTCACAACACGTAAAAGAAGTTGTAAACGCAAGCAAACAAGCTGGTGCATCTCTTAACATAATTTCTGGAATGGTTGCAGGTTATTTTTCTGCTTTTTGGAAAGGTGTTGTAATGGTTGCTCTAATGGCAATTGCGTACAAAACCGCATCTATGGGACTTGATGAATACATGGTTTATCCTGTAGTTTTTGCCTTTGGTCTGGTGGCTTTTGGTATGCTTGGCATGGGGCCAATAACTATTGCCGTAGACAGTTATGGACCAGTAACAGACAACGCTGTTTTTGAGTTATCTCAGATTGAACAAATAAAAAACATAGACAAAGAAATCAAAAAAGATTTTGGCTTTGTGCCAAACTTTGAGCTAGGCAAAGAATTGCTAGAAAAGAACGACTCAGCTGGCAATACTTTTAAGGCAACAACCAAGCCTGTTTTAATTGGCACTGCTGTTATTGGTGCAACAACAATGATATTTTCTATTATCTTGTTGCTTAACCTAGAGCTAAGCCTAATGGCACCAGATGTTTTGTTTGGACTAATTCTAGGTGGTGCTGTTATTTATTGGTTCTCTGGAGCATCTATGCAAGCTGTTTCTACTGGCGCATATAGAGCGGTAGAATACATAAAAGATCACATTAAGCTAGATACAAAAAAAGCAGCCTCAATCAAAGATTCTAAAAAAGTTGTAAAAATCTGCACAATTTATGCACAAAAAGGTATGTTTAATATCTTTATGGCAGTATTTTGTTTTACAATATCTTTTGCGTGCTTAAGTGCCAATATGTTTGCAAGCTATCTTATCTCTATTGCAATTTTTGGGCTTTTTCAGGCACTATATATGGCAAATGCTGGTGGAGCTTGGGACAATGCCAAAAAAATTGTAGAAGTCGACATGAAGGAAAAATGCACCCCATTGCACGATGCTGTTATTGTTGGTGACACTGTAGGTGATCCCTACAAAGACACTTCTTCTGTTGCCCTAAACCCAATCATTAAGTTTACGACTTTATTTGGTCTGTTGGCAGTAGAAATGGCAATTGCAATTCCTCATTGCGTTGCTATTGGTGTTGGCTATGGCGGCTTATTACTTGGATTAATATTTGTTTGGCGTTCTTTTTATCGTATGAGAATTTAACAAATATCAACATCAACAAAAATAATCCTCAAGATTGCAAAATCTTGAGGATTTTGTTGCAAAAACAAATAATATCTTATAATATCTCACTCATGAAAAAACTAAACAAATACATATCAAAGCAAATACTTATTGGATTCTTGCTAGTAACATTCTCGCTACTGTCTATATTGTGGCTTACACAATCTTTGCGTTTTGTAGAACTAATAACCAATAAGGGTCTACCTTTAGGTCTTTTTATAAAGATGACATCTTGTCTAATGCCTAGACTTTATGCTTTGTTATCCCCTATTGCTATTTTTGTTGCCATATTATTTGTTTATAACCGTATGCTATCAGACAGAGAACTTGTTGTTATCAAATCTGCTGGTGTAACTCCTTGGCAAAGTGCAAAGCCTGCACTATTTATGGGAATAATTATTTCTTTTTTGGGGCTATATGTTAGCAACTATGCAATCCCCAAATCAGAAGAAGCTTTTGAAGATATAGAATGGCAAGTAAAAAACAATGTTTCTCACCTAATGTTTAGAGAAGGAGAGTTTACAACCATAAAATATGGTTTAACTATTTTTATAAATTCTCATCAACAAAACAATACCATTGAAGGCGTTTTAATCAATGATGAAAGAAACCCTCAAAAAAACATTACAATAACTGCCGAACACGGCTTTATAACTTACGAAGGCGAAGAGCCAAAAATCACTCTACTCAATGGTATTAGGCAAGAAATAAACAACAAAAGCAAACAATTTTCTTCTCTTTCTTTTGACAAATATTCACTTGAGTTAGGTAATATGGGCTCAAGCAAAAAAAGCCAAACCGAGAGATCTCAAAGCCTAAAAGAGCTTCTAACCGCCAAAAGCAATCCCAAGCTAACTCCACAAGAACAAAACCGTTATATTGTAGAAGGCAACAAAAGGCTAATTTCTCCTTTTTATAATCTTAGCATGGCTTTGCTTGCTTGTCTTGGCTTAATAATTGGCAATTTTAACCGTAGAGGACAAAGCAAAATTATTTATACCTCTATTTTGCTTATGGTTGTAATCCAAGCTGGTGACATTTCTATTACAAACATTGCATACAAAAACCCCTACTTTATAGCTCTATTATATACAAACCTTATTGTTCCATTTGCAATATGCTTATATATCTTGACTATATACAAAAACCCACAAGCAAACTTTTTTCAAAACAAAAAGAGGCACATAAAATGAAGCTACCAAATCCCAAATTAGCCTCCCTAGTTTTTTTGTGTGTTTTTGCACTATACCCGCTTAGTTCGATGTCAAAAAAAGCACCCAAAACTCCTATCTCTTTTTCTGCCAACATGGTAGAAGAAAACAAAGAAACTGAGGTTGTAACTGCAACAGGAAATGTCGAAATTACAAGAGAAGGCACAACTCTTTTTGCCGACAAAATTATCTATGATCGCAAAAATGATACCATAAATGCCTACGGCAATGTTCAAATAAGTCACGCAGATGGCACAAAAGCCTACGCAACTTCTGCCGAACTTTCTGATAAAATGTCAAAAGCAAACATTAATGATGTAAAATTTATTTTAGCAGACGAGAGTCGTCTTTCTTCTCAAAGAATAAAACAATCTGCCAACCAGAATAAATACTTTTTTTATAGTGTTTATACTCCTTGCGATACTTGTGAGCAAAATCCTAAGCCATTTTGGCAAATCAAAGCAAAAAAAATAACACATGATACCAAAAACAAAAACGTATATTATCAACACGCTCTCTTAGAGATAAAAGACATACCTGTTTTTTATGCTCCTTTTTTATCTCACCCAGATCCTTCGGTCAAACGCAGGAGCGGTTTTTTAACCCCATCAATGCGTTCCAATAACTATCTCGGAACCTCTGTTGAGCTAAGGTATTTTTGGAATATATCTGATCAAGAAGACTTCCTTTTTACTCCCATCATAAGTTCTGACAAAGGCATTGTTTGGGCAGGTGAATATAATAAAGTTTTTTATAAAGGAGACACATCTATTAGTGCCACCTTCTTAAATGACGAAGATAGCAAAGAAAACAGATACAGCATTTTTGGCAAAATGAGATACGAAATAAATGATAAATGGGTTGCAAAAGTAGACATTAACTACGCCTCAGATGGTGCTTATCTAAAAGATCTAGGACTTCCTCTTAGAAACGATACTTGGTTAACATCTCAAATTGCTGTAGAAATGTTTGACATTAGAGATTACGCCTCAATAGAAGCTTACTCATACAAACTAATTAGCTATGATCTTAGAACACAAAATTATAGCTTATACGAAAAAAGCGACTACGGAAAACCATATGTTTTGCCAATTATTGACTATGAGACCTATAGCAACACCAACGCAATAGGTGCATATTTCAAAAACAATTTTAATATGGCCTCAATATATAGAGAGCATGATCAAACTCAAACTCAAAGATTATCTATGATAAACTCTTGGAACTTGCCATATACCGACGATTGGGGATCAAAATACAAAATCACAGCCTCACTAAAATCAGATTTATATTATATCGACAACTACATAAACTCAGATAACGAAGAATATAGCGGAGCAACAGGAAGAATTTTTCCACAAATCGGAGCCGAGTGGAGATTGCCTCTTATCAAAGCCAGTGGCTCAAGCCGCCAAATTGTTGAGCCTGTTGTTGTTGCAACTTTTGCTCCAAACGGCAATAACAAAACAGACAAAATCCCTAACGAAGACAGCCTAAACGCTCAACTTAATGATACAAACATTCTAAACCTTGATCGCTATAATGGTTATGACAGAAACGACACTGGTAGCCGTATTAGCTATGGTCTAAACTGGAGTGCTTATGGCAATATTATGGGTAGAACATCTGCATTTATTGCCCAAAGTTTTTATATTCAACAAGATGAGAGCTATG
>CAYJKS010000011.1:0-15336 GCA_964370705.1 uncultured Azospirillaceae bacterium | reverse complement strand
AAATATATGCTGTTACTAATCAAAGGGTTTATGTTAGACGTGGCATAATCAATATCTCAGAAAAAGATATTCCATTAGCAAAAATAAATGACGTGCATATTTCTAGAACCATTGTTCAAAGAATGTTTAATGCTGGAGATATTTCTGTTCAGGTTGGTAATGATGACAGTAGCATGGACATAAAAGATATTGATCGTCCAAGAGAGTTTAGAGATACGGTTATCTCTGCAATATATGAAGCTGCGGTAGAAAAAGAAACAGAAAACCGCAAACAACAGCAAGCCCTAAAACAGCATCACTCGCAACAACGTTACTATGACCAACCAAATTACAATCAACGTCCAAATTATCAACAAAATCAACCAAACTACTCACATAATCAAGGTGGCTATGGTCAAGATTATAACCAAGGCTATAATCAAGGTGGATATGGTCAAGATTATAATCAAGGATATAATCAAGGCGGATATAATCAAGGATATAATCAAGGCGGATATCAAGAATATGACACAGATGACAACCAATCCGTGGGTGATGAAGAAGAAGATTACTACAAAAACTACTAATAAAATTTGTTACTTTTGTCTGGACTTTTGCCAAAAATAGTGTATAATTGACAAAACAACAAAGGAAGTCATATGAGCAAATATACAACAAATTATAATGATTCTTCTTCAGCAAAAGTTGGCTTTGGTAGAGACTATCAAAGATCTAATAGGTATGAACGTGCCCAAAAAATAAAAAGTGGTATTGGCAAACCTAAAGTGGCAAACACAGAAAAAAAAGAAGAAACATTAAGAATTGAGGACAAAGCTGTTGCCCAAAAAATAGATTCCTTAATGGCAAAATATCTTGCTACTTATGGTGTGCAAGAAGAAGCAGAGTTGCGTGAATATGTGGCAAAGCACAATCTTGACCTTAAGACTTATGATACTAGAGATGTTGTTGACAAAAATGACAGGGATAATATTAAGTCTAAAATTTCAAGAATGACATTTAATGGCGTGATAGACAAGCCTGTAGCTGGTTTTTCATACAAGTTCAAAAAAATATTAGATGAGCCAAGTAGGTTTGAGCCTATTGAGCCATCAGCATATAATATGGCAGATTCCACAGTTTGGCAGGTTTTTTCACAAGTGCCAGAATTTGCATCTATGGAAGGCAAAATAAAAGAAGCGTTAGGCAAGATGGGTGTTCATCCACAATTCTTGCCACAAATGAAGCTTAATGACTTTAAGCATATTTTGTTTGAGCATTGTTCCGTTAATAAGGGGCTAAAAAACGCTCATCTTTTTCCTGTTACAGATAAAGAAGGTAACATAAAAACAGAGTTCGTTAATGGTAGGCAAAAAGTTGTTACCACTAGCCCTAAACAAAAAAATGTTAAAAGATTTATTGAGCAAAATAAAGCTGAGTTTAGAGAAATGCTCCTCAAACGCCCTGGAATAGATAAAAAATATGTTGAAGCTTTGATTGAAAAAATGCTCACAACAGGTTTAACAGATATGTCAAGAGAGCTTCGCAATCATCCAGAGTGGAGCAATCAACCAGCGTTTAATATGCACCATATTATTAACATAAAAGATTGCAGATTGCTAGAAGCTCAAGGCAAGTCTTTTGCAGACATAAACAAGTATGACAATATGTGCATGGTTTATTGTGGAACTTTGCAAGAGGTCTTAAACAAAAGCAAACAAACATATTACAGAGATCAAGAAAAACAAACGGCAACAAACGTTCATGATGCCATACATAGTGCCGACAGCGAGATTAAGCTGGAGGGAACATGGGGCGAGGCAGAAGACGTAAAAATTGCCGACAAATCTATTAGGCTTGAGCCCAAACAAGGCATAAAATGTATGATGAGTTTTAATGATAATGGGTCTATTTATGACAAAAAGCACTTAGAGCGAGAAAAAAGAAACAAGCGTTCCAATAATTTTGTAGAAGGGAGAGAGTAATGACCTTAGATGAGTTATGTAGCTTTTTAGAAGAAAGTGGCGATATTGGGCTAAATGAGAGCAAAACAACTGACGTGCAAATTGCTCTAGCCAATCTTGCCCTAAAAAAAGAAAATATTCCTGCATTGCCAGCAGATTTTACAAAAATCTTAAAAAAATTTAATGGAATGTCTAATGAGGGTAGTTTTGTGCTAGGAATAAACACAAAATCATCATTTTTTCCTGACTTGGTTGACTATAATATCTCAACCTTAAAAGGGCAAAAAACAAACTCAGTTATATTGGGTTATGACGACATGTATTATTACGTTTTTGATTATAGCAAAGAAAAATATCGCATGATAGATAAAGACGATTTTTCAGAAGAAGCAGCATTTTCTAATATTGTTGAGTTTTTGCCCTATATAATAAAGGCATAGATAGATAAAGGCACAAATAAAAAACTACCCAACATAAGTCGGGTAGTTTTTTTTAGCTGTTTCTAAGGCTTCTATTTGCATAAAAGTTTTACTTATTACAGCTAGTTCTAGTTAGTTAAAGTGTTTTTGCAGGTGATAAGAAATTCTTGCAGATCCTCTTCCGAGGTTCTTTTCTTCTCTCATTAACCAAAAGTCGAACCCACTCATCCAGTCAGTGATTTGACGGCTATAATCTGGCGAGGCAAATGCCCCCTCCATTGTTCCGTCAACTATTGTCATTTTTGGAAGTAGGTGTTGGGATAAAATCCCATTTATACTTCCATCGAATAACACTTCACATCCGCCGCTCATATTTCTCTTTATATAGTATTCAAAACCGCTCCATGCAGTTACGATTTTAATACTATCTTTGTCAAATTTAATTGTTGCGTAAGACCACTGACATTGGTCTTTCAAAGCAAATGATCCTTCTCCTTTAGAAAGAAGAACCTGTAGTTCCTCCTTGCTCATAATGCCGTTGTAGGCCTTAGGAGCAAGATCCCAGTTCTCGGTGTCTAAGCAGTTGCTTAGAACTTCTTCGATTGATTCCTCAATTTGGAATCTGAACATAGATAAAGCATCAATAGGCACTCGTGGGTGAGTTCCTGTTGATAATGCTGTCTCTAATTTTATTTGCTTGTTGATTTGGTTGTTGTTTAATTTTCCCATAACTTTCAATTTATTTTTTTTTAATTTTTAATTTTTAATTTAAAATGAAATTAACTACTAAATAAATAAAACAAATCAAAATTTGGCAAAAACCAAACTAGAACGTGCTATATAATATAATAAAATAATCAATTTCATTTTAATATTAGCACAAAATATGTTTTTTGTCAATATTTGTTGCAATAAATAACTTGAATCTATAAAAAAAAGTGCTATAGATAACGGCAATTTTAAATAAAAATATGGACTATAAACAAAATGTATACGCAAACTTTAGAAAAAATTATCGATAATGCTCAAGGAAAAATCAATCTCATAAATAAGAGCTTTGGCAAATATATTGTGGCATCTATGTTGGCAGGATTTTATGTCGGGCTTGCAATTTTTCTTATTATGATTATTGGCACTTTTACAAAATCTGTTGATAGTAATAACTATCGTATTTTTATGGGGCTTTCATTTGGGATTGCTCTTAGTTTGGTGCTTATGACAGGATCAGAACTTTTTACGGGCACAAATATGGTAATGACAAGTAGTCTTGCAAACAAAAGCTCAAAAGCAAAAGATTTGCTAAGAATTTGGGGCGTGAGTTATTTGGGCAATCTTTTAGGCTCAATTTTGGTTGGCTTGCTATTTGTTTATTCACAATCTGCATCATCTGGTGTCAAAGACTTTATTTTGTCTTATGCTCAAATGAAGGTTAGCTACCCTCCAATGACAATATTTTTTAAGGGTATAATGTGTAATATTTTGGTATGCCTTGCTGTTCTTTCATACATAAGGCTAAAAGAAGAAACAGCCAAATTAATAATGGTGTTTTGGTGCTTGTTTGCCTTTATTACTGCTGGATATGAGCATAGTATTGCCAATATGTCTTTGTTCTCAGCGGCCTACTTTTTAGACACATCTAGTCAAGTGTCTATATTTGGTATGGCATATAACTTATTTTGGGCAACATTAGGTAATATTGTAGGCGGATCATCTCTTGGATTAGCTTATTACTATATTGGCAAAAAATAGTTAGTTTTGGTTCAACACTTTTACAATCTCGCTCAAATGCACAATCTTTATATTTTTGCTCTTTAGGCTAGGCAACCAAGCCTTTAGTGCCAAATATGTTTGTGATTTTGGGTGCCCTATTGCAATAGCATATCCATTTTTTTTGGCGACTGATTCGGTTTTTTGTAGTTGTTTTATAATATAGTCAAAGTCGTTTTTGTTGTCTAAAAACACATTTCTAACCGCATAATCAAGATTGTGTTTTTTTGCAACAGAAACAACTTCAGATTTTGTGGTAGTTTTTGAATCCAAAAAATACATATCTTTTTTTGCCAATTCTCCAAAAACAATATCGAGTCCTTGTTTATATTCTGTAAACTTGCTACCCATGTGGTTATTCACCCCTTTTATGTCACTAAATTTAGACAGCATGGCTCTAAATTGGTCCAAAATTTGTTTGTTTGACATATTAACTAGCAAAACATCTGGAGAAATATTTTGCATAAATTGTGGCTCCATTGGAATGTGAGCAATTATTTCGTGCCCTGCAAGTTTTGCCTCATTTATTTGCTCTTCTAGCTTTGTTGCATAAGTCAAAAAAGAAGATGTTATTGGATAGCTTAGACTATTTATATCTTTTGTTCTTTTATGGCTAATTCCCATATCATCTATAACAATTGCAATTACTGGCTTTTTGCCAAAATATGGGGGTGTTTTATCTGTTGTTATTTTTATTTTAGCTAACTTAGAAGTTAAGTCAATAACATCATTTGGCAACTCTTCTTCATATAGATCATATATTTCTTCTGCAGGCAAATCTATGCTATTTATGCGAGCAATATTCTTGTCCCAAGAATTTATGATTTTGGGTTTGGTCTTGTCTTTGTTCTCATCAACAATTGTAGATAATTTATCTAGTTCCAAATATGCCATTTCATCAATTATAAGAGCATCTTGAAGATACGCAAAGTCTTCATTTTTGCTAGTCGTTGGCACAACGGCATTTGTTTTAGGCTCAACAACATGATTATTGGTTTCGATAGATTTTTTAACACTACCTGCTTGGTACCCAAACATAAACACTATTATAATAAGCAAAATAGTGTTTATGCCGAGTGCAAATTTTTTTGCCCAATTAGAGGTTTGGTTTTTTTTAATAGAACTATTTGCTTTGTTTTTGAAGCGATTTTTAGCCCTAATTCTACGAACCATAATATTTTCTACTTGTTGCGAAGAGTTGGAAAAGCTATAACATCTCTAATTGTGTCTGCATTTGTAAGCAAGATTGCGAGTCTGTCTATTCCCATTCCCATGCCACCAGATGGTGGAAACCCATTTTCTAGAGCGTTAACAAAGTCCTCATCAAGCATTTGAGCCTCATCATCGCCTTTGTCACGTTCAACACATTGGTCTTCAAATCTAGCTCTTTGTTCTAATGGGTTAGAAAGCTCAGAATAAGCACAACCAATTTCCATACCAGCAATATATGCGTCAAAATGTTCTACTAGTCTTGGATTATCTCTATGAGTTTTTGCCAAAGGAGAAATATCTCTTGGCATATCCATAACCAAAATTGGGTCAATAAGATTTGCCTCTACTTTTTCATCAAATACAAGTTGAACCACTTTGCCCCAATTTGTGCATTCTGATGCGTCAATGCCAATAGATTTTGCCATTGCTTTTGCTTCATCAACGTCTTTTGCTTCTAGCAGGTCAATATTTGCATATTCTTTTACCAAGTCGATAATAGATTTTTTTGCAAAAGGTTTTGCCAAGTCAATATTATGCCCCCTAAACTCAAAAGAGGTTGTTCCTAGAACTCTTTGGCATACAAAACGCACCAAGTTAGGAATAAGCTCTGCCATGTCATTATAATCTGCATATGCCTGATAAGCCTCTAGTCCCGTAAACTCTGGATTGTGGGTCTTGTCAATGCCTTCGTTTCTAAAGTTACGACCAATTTCAAAAACCTTATCAAATCCGCCTACAACAAGTTTTTTGAGGAACAATTCTGGAGCAATACGTAAGAATAAGTCCATATCAAGACTATTATGATGAGTAATAAACGGTTTGGCATTTGCTCCGCCTAAGATTGTGTGTAGCATTGGGGTTTCTACTTCCATAAAGCCGTCATCTTCAAAATATCTTCTAACTGCAGAGGTAATCGCACATCGTTTTTGAAAAATTTCTTTGCTCTCATCATTCATAATAAAATCTACATATCTTTGGCGGTATCTTGCCTCAATATCTGTTAAGCCATGAAACTTTTCTGGCAAAGGCTGAAGAGATTTGCTGATAATATCAAATTTTTGGGCAGCAATAGATAGTTCTCCACGAGGAGTTCTGCGAACAAAGCCATAAACGCCAACAATATCACCAACGTCAAGATTTTTTAGTAGCTCAAGTCCAGCCTCATCTAGGTGACTTTTGTGGCAAAATACTTGGATTTTTCCGCTTTTATCTTTGAGGTCAATAAACATACCACTATTTCTAACAGCCATTGCTCTACCTGCTATTGTCACAAAATCTGTTGTTTCTACTCCTGTTTCTAGGTCAGCGTATTTCTTTTGCAAATCATCAGCATAGGCATTGGGCTTAAACACGTATGGATAAGGATTGTATCCATTTTCTATAAGCGAGTTTAGTTTTGTTAGTCTTGATTCTCTATGAATATTTGTCTCGGTTGCCATTTTATTTTCCTATAAATTATTACTTTTTGATAACTATAAACAAATATAAATAACTTTTCAACTCAAATTTGTTCTTGACGAGCAAAAAGAACTAAAGTAGAACAAGATTATAAGGAGCTTTATTTTAGCTACAAATTTTTTGAGTTGTGAAGGAGTGGTAATATGCTTACACAAAAACAATATAAACTATTGATGTTTATTGACAATAATATCAAAGAAAACGGCTTTTGTCCTTCTTTTGAGGAAATGAAGCAAGCAGTTGGTATTAAGTCAAAATCTGGCATTTATGCTCTTATAGAAGAGCTTATAAATAGAGAATATATCAAAAAGTTGCCCCACAAAGCAAGGGCGTTAGAGGTTCTTAGAACGCCAAGGTTCAAGCCTAAGGCAATCGTAGAAGAAGAAAAAAAGCTAAAAACAGCCTTGCAACATTCTTCTGCTCAAATTCCTCTTTATGGCAAAATTGCTGCTGGTGTGCCTATAGATGCAATTGCTAATGAGAATGAATTTGTGTCTGTTCCTTTTGAAATGGTTGCCAAAGGCGCTTATTATGCCCTATTGGTTGAGGGTGACTCAATGATAGAAGCAGGCATATTGGACGGTGATACTGCAATTATCAAAAAAACACATACAGCAGAAAATGGACAAATTGTGGTGGCGTTAGTTGAAGATAGTGAAGCAACCCTCAAAGTGTGGAAAAAAAGTAAGAATGAGGTTTGTTTGGAGCCTTGCAACAAAGATTATGAGGTAAAAAGGCTACACGCTTCGCAAGTTAAGGTTCAAGGGGTTTTGAGTGGCATTATCAGAAAATATCATTAGTTGATTTTTTTAAGAAGAATTTGTATTTTTTTGTCAAAAAATGCTTGCTTTTTTGTATATTTGTGATATTATTCACTTAAAGTTTATATTCTAATGGAGATAGATAATGGCAGAAAGTAACAACATAGCATACATATCTGGTGCAGAGCTTAATATTGATGTATCAGCACAAAAAATAGAAGATATGAAGCAAGAATATGCAAACCTCAAAGACGCATATTTGGAAGAAAGTGACAAATTCTCTAAGGAATATGATTTTGTTAAAGAGCATAGCTCAAGTAGCGAAGAAGATTTGGCTCGCAAAAAAGAAGTTATTACCAATAGAGCAAAAGTTCATAAAGAACTTGCCAAAATAGCTACAGAAACTGAGCTTTTGAGTGAGCAACCAGATGCTTTTTATAAACTAAAAAAATTAGAATCAGCTACTCCTACATATAACGCAGGGTCACAAGATGAGCCAAAAGATACTCCAATTGCTAATGCCAAAATAGAAAAAGACATCAATGGTGAGTTGTTTTTGGCAATAGATAAAATGCATCCAACAGGTATGAGCTTTAAGATTTATGACGGCAAGATTGAGTTTGATACAAAAGATATGTCAAAAGAGCAACTTATGCAAATGCTTGACTATCTAAAAGCCTTGGGACTAACTTCTGCAACTACACTCGAAGACCTAAAAATAAATGATGTTGATGACCAAACCTCAGAAATGTTTGCTCAAGCGGTTGAAGAGCAACAAGAGGCAAGTCTTGACACAGATGGATTTTCTACTAGAGAGTATGGTGATGAAGAAGATGATTTAGACATATTAAACAGCTTAAATGATGCAGAATCACAAGCTATTAATGATATTCTTTCGGGCGAAGAAAAACAAACTGATAATGCCAACGATTCAAATAATAACGATACGTCAGTTGAGGAAGATAAAGCTACAAGTAATGAAGCTAATGATGAGCAAAGTGAAGAAGAGCACGAAGAAGAAAGCAAAGAAAACAAGCCTAAACCAGCAAAAAACAAAAGCAATAAAACTCCAGAAGAAAGAACACAAGACGCGATTTTTTCTGTTCGTGAATGGGGAAGTATTAAAAAGAACCGCAAACTAGGCCTAACATTTTTTGAAACCCATGAGGGCGGATACACAGTGTTTACGGTTTTTGACAAAGAAAATCCTAATAATATGAAGTGGGACGGAATTGTTGATAAAAAAACTGGAGAGCTCAAATCCCGACACCAGTTTAAGGTTTATCTTAGAACACAACCAAGTGGCAAAACAGAAATTAGTTTTTCTTTTCCATCTGGTGGCAAATTTGGTATGGACGAGGCAGAACGTGTTACAGACGCTTACAAAGATTGTGGCATAACTAGGGTTAATTTTGGTAAACTAGGCGACGGCCCAGAAGCTGTTATGAGAGAGGCTTGTGCAAGAGCTCTTATTGTTCCTGTTGGTATGAAGTTGTCAAAAACTCGTGTTGACAAGATGATAAAAGCTGCAGAAGGCAAGCACCACACAAACAACCCAGAATTAGCAAGATATAAATTTGATTTGGCAAGGCAGTTGGCATATAACTTGAGTGTTAAACCAGGGATAAACGCTTTTGCTTATGAGAACAAAAACCATGTTGATTGTCGTGCTGTTAGACACTTGATTTTGGAATATAAATTTGCGCCTTTCCGTGACTTGTGGGAAGACTTTGGTTTGCGTGATGTTTATGATGCAAATATTAAAGAAAATAACCTTTCTAACTCAGAAGACGGTGCTTCTCAAATGATTGGTAGCGTTAGAGCTGTTACTAAGTTGATGCATATTTATTCTGAGTCAGTTTGTGCAAGCGGGTTACCTGCAAAAGAATATGGAATGCTTAGTGTGGAAGCAATGCTCAAAAACACCAGACATTTAACAGATGAGCAAAAAGGCAAGCTTAGGTCAGTAGAAGGCTATAATGGTGACACTTTGGTTAGAGATTTGAACCCATTGATGATGAAGGAGCTTTATTCTATTATTCAAAAAGACGAAGTAGAAAATGCCAGATACGACATCAATAAAGAATATGATAGGGTATCAAAAAGTGGTAGTCCTTTCTCTGGTTCTAAAGAAAGACAAACTATTAAACTCTTTACAGATGATGCTAACCGTGAGATGAAGGCTCTTGTGGAAGAGCTAAAAGATATGGGATTGCCTCCAATCTTGGTACAATCGGTGTCTGTTGGTAACCATGATTTTTCTAAAGAATCTAAAAAAGAGAAAGAAGACAGACTTGCTGGTAAACCTGCTTTTAATAAACCTCAGGGTAGAAATACTGGCAATGGAAACGAAGATGATGAGCATAGTGGTGGTGGATATATTCCAACACCAAGACCTCGTCCAAGACCAGCTCCTTCAGACGGAAACGGAAATTCTGATTATCAAGAGTTTTTGAGATGGAGGGCTCAACAAAAGGGCGGTAATTCTTAGTAATTTTTATTAAAAACCCAAACCCACAGACAGATATGTCTGTGGGTTTGGGTTATTGTGTATTTTTTTATATGTGTAGATCTTATGCTATTGTCTATCTTGTCATTGTGGGATTAATCTTCTTGTCAATCTCTGGAACTTTTTTTAGTTTTTTCAATGTCAGGCTTGACCCGACAATGCATTTTTTGTATGGGCTATGCTTATAGGTGATCCCCCCTTGTCAAGCACGAGAGTGACAGAATAAAAACGCACGAGGGTTGCAGAAAGAAATGGCATGGAAGTGATGAGATAAAATAAAAAGGCTTATAAGCATAAGAGCAAGAAAAAATCTTGCTCTTATGCTTATTGTTCGAACCTCAAATTGCCTATGTAAGCAGGAGCGAAGTTCTTTTTTATAGATAAAATCCTAAATTTTATTTATGCTTTTTTTAGGAGGGTTTGCCTCTTCTTTTGTAGTTTCTTTGATTACGAGTAATTGAAGCAAAATAACTGCAACAAAAAACGTCAAAGCACTTGTTTTTGCAACTGTCCACTCTAAAATGTTAAGAACTATTAGAGTAGTTAAAAAGCATATTGTGCTAACACGCATTCTAAAAGCAAAGTCTTTTTGGCTTTTTAGAATTGATGTTAAAGCATAAGCACAAGTTGCATAAAATATACAAAAGATAAAGCAAGCAACGAATAAGAATACAATCATTGTAAAGAATACAACAACAGCACTCCATGTTGCAATAGAATTAAAAAACTCTGTATAGTCTTGTTTTGCAAAGTAATTGTTGCCTTCTAATTTGACAACTTCAATAGAATTATTGTCTAAAATTTTATATATATTAGATTTAGTCAAATAAATACCTTCTGCAAGTCCAGATGTATCTAGCACATCTATATTTGTATCAAGAACAAAGTTAAATTGTGTTCCGTCATTGTCTTCAAAGATTTTCACTTCCTTAAAGGTATTGGCAGGTTCAACTATTTCTCCGTCAACAATTTTAATTGGCAAGATTTGGTCTGCCAGATTTTGGGCATAAGGTATAATCTTTGGTGCAGCTAACTTAAAGCCAACACCAAAAAAAACTGCCACTACAACAGAAAAAATAAGCAAATACTTTACGCCTAGTCCTTGTCCGTTTTTTATATAGTTTATTATTTTGTTCATTTGCATCTCCATTTATAAATACGCAATAATTTTATATTATTTGACCATAAAATCAATTGTTTTTTTATAGTTTTTTCTTTCTACCATTGATTTTGTTTTGTTTTTGTTTAAATTTTTCTACGCCAATAATCTTGGCAAAAGCTATTGCCATAAGTCCACAAGCAACACTAAACAATACTCCCATTTTGGCAGCTCCTTTAATGGCTTGATTGTGATATGCAGAATCTGTAATAAGCAAAGAAACTGTTAATCCTACGCTTGCGATCATACCAATAGTCAATAGTTCTTTGGCGCTAATTTCTGAAGGCGTCTTAAATCCTAATATTTTTGCTAATTTTGTAAAGAGTGGAATGCCAAGTGTTTTGCCAATAAATAAAGAGGCAAAAATAATTATGGTCAACTCAGACACACTAGTAACCATTACTCCGGCATTTACGAGCCCAAAAAAGAATAATCCATATTCTACAAATAGCTTAAAGTCTGCTTCGAACTGCTTGAGAGCATATTGATTATTGTTTTTTTCATCAACAGTAGGAAAAAACGGAACAATAGTTGCCAAAGCTAAAGAAGAGTGAAGATTTGCCATAAACATGCCAGTCCAAGAAAGTATTCCGCATATCAATATATATGGCCAATAGCTTCTAATTTTGAGCTTGTGATTAAGTATCCAAGCAAGAGCAATCGCCAAAACTACTAAACTAACCCACAAGGGATTAATTGGGTTAGATGGTTCGGAGTAAAAAGTTGCAATAATTATCATACCAACAGCATCATCCAAAATTGCCAAAAGGAGCAAAAATGATATTGCAGGATGGTTTTTATCAAAAATAAATTTGGCAAAAAGTAGGGCAACAGCTACATCTGTTGCTGTTCCAATTGCCCAACCTCTGACGTATTCTGGCGAGCCAACATAGGTATTTAGAATAAAAAATATGGCAATTGGAGTAAGTAATCCGCCTGCTGTTGCAAATATGGTTGGCACAGCTTTGCTTAGTGGATACAAGTTTCCTTTAGGTCTTAGGCTATGCACAATTTCTACCGTAGCTGTTGCAAAGAAGAATGTCATAAAAACATCGTTGAACAAAAAGTGTGTATCAATATTTGCAAATATTTTATAATGAACCATATTGCTATAACTCAAATAATCTAAGTTTGCCCAAATAAGAGCAATAACTATCCCTAGGATTAAGGGAATAGAAAGGGCACCTATATTATTTATGATTCTTTGAGGTGTTGTATTCATAAGTTTTTCCTAAATTTAGTAATTTATTCTTAATATATATCCTCTATATTAAATATGGGTTAAAATAATAATTTCTACTTTTTTAAGAATTTTTTATTGAAACCTCAAAAATAAAGATTAGATAACTTATATTATAATAACTTTGCAGAAAAGGAAGAAGAATATGAAGAAGTCACTTTTATTAAGCAGTCTTGCTATGTTAGTATTTGGTTATGCTAGTAACGCAAAAGCTGATGATTTTTATCAAAATTTCAAAAAAGATTTAGAAGAAAAGACAGGCATTACTTATAATGCCTCAGTTAGTCTTTTGGGTCAAAGAGGAGCCCCAAGTGGCAAAATAACTCCATGGCAAGCTCAGTATTATGGTGATGTTAATTGGAATATGTTTGAGACAAAGTATGGTAATGGCTCAATGCAAGCATCATATACTAAGATTAGATATTGGGGCAGAGAAGGAACAGAGCTAGATAATAACTTGGGTGTTTTATCTAGTGTTAACGGCTTTACCGATAACTCATATTATTTTAACCAACTAAGCTATACACACGAATTTGTTGGTATGGCAGAAGGTTGGTCGGCAACATTGGGACAATATCCACTATATATGTTTGACAGTAACCCATATCTAGCTAATCAGCAAATGAATTTTGACAATCTAGCTTTAACGCAAAATGGGTCATATGATTATCCATCTGCAAGTTTGGGTGCTTATGTTAGCTACACGGTTGGTTTTCAGGATGCAAACAATATTAGCGGTGAGAAGGTAGATTTTGACACATTTGGTGACGGAGAATACACAAGCTTTGTGTCATTATCATATACTCCAACCATAGAAGGCTGGGGAGACGGAGAGTATTCTTTGTTAGTTTATAATCAACCATCAGTAGATGAACAGCCAAAAGAAAGTAATGGTTGGTCGCTTAATGCCTCGCAAGATATAAATGACAAGTGGGCAGTATTTGGAAGAGCAAACGGCGCAACGCATTCTAGCTATATTAGACAATCTTATGCATTGGGTGGAGCTTATTTAGATCCATTTAATCGTCAAAATTCATTAGACCAATTGGCATTTGCGGTTTCTGTAAATAAGACCAACAAAAAAGTAGCTGGTCATGATGCAAGAGACATGGAAACTGTTTTTGAAGCTTATTGGAATATTGCAGTTGGTGACTATGTTTTGATAAGTCCAGATTTTCAGATGTATATAAAGCCAGCACTTGAAAGAGATACAAATATTGCAACAGTATATAGTATTAGAATGACATTATTGTTCTAATATATATTTTATAACAAAAACATAAAGCCTTGCAAAATGCAAGGCTTTATGTTTTGTTTTATTTGTTATTTTTCTTCTTTTTTGTCTGGGTCTTCAAATCCATACCAAATAAATTGTGCCACAGCAACTAGAAATACTGCTACATAATAAATTATTATGACAAGTGCTTTCATAATCCATTTATATGTTAGAGTTACGGCTACTAATGCCATAAATCCGAAAAGGATGGCAACATGTATAGGTGCCTCCAAATATTGGATTACTATTAGCGGGGTAGCAAAAAGTGCACATATTCGCACAACTCTTCCCATCGATGTTGTGTAGCTCTCTTTGGTTACATTGTCCTTGTCAATGTCTTTCCACTTGCAGACAAGCATGACGCCAATATTCAAAAGTAGCGCATAGGCTGTAACAGCACCAAAAAGAATTAAAAAAGCGTTTACGCTAAAAAGATTTTTTAGGGTTTCCATAATTATATATATTTAAAAATTTAACATAATATAAGTATATTATTTTTTCTAATTTTTGTCAATAATTTATTTTTATCTATAAAAAAGGCACCTGCTTTAAGCAGGTGCCTTTTTGATAGTTTTTGCCTTTATGCAGATATGTATATCTGAGACATAATATATAAAATATATATTATAAAAAAGATAATGCCTGCCTTGCGACCGATGTTACCTTTTTTTGTAGCAAAAAATAGCATTGCAGATGTTGCGAGCATAATCCACATATCATAATGCATAATTTGCTTAGACACCTCTATGTCTATAATGCTAGAAGATGCTCCAATAATGAACAATATGTTCCATATATTTGAGCCCATAACATTACCAATTGCAATCTCACTTTGCTTGCGATAAGCGGCAACAGCAGAAGTTGCAAGCTCGGGAACAGATGTTCCAAAAGCAACCAAAGTTAAGCCAATTATTTCTTCTGACACCCCAAATGATTGAGCAATGGTAACTGCACCATTTACAAGCAAGTCTGAGCCAAAGATAATAACTGCAATACTTGCAACAGTCACACAAATAACCATTAGCCACGGTTTGTCTGCCATAGGACTTTTAGCGCTTGGGTTATCTATGTTTTTGTTATTTTTGGAGCTATAATAGCTAAAAATAACAAAGCCAAGAAGCATACAAAGCATTAACAATCCCATCCAAGTTACAAATGCTCCTGTAAGAGCAAACGCAACAAAAACAATTGTCACCACCATTAAGAAGCAAAAATCTTTTATAAAAGATTTTTTATCTATTGCTAGAGGCGAGATAATTGCCGATACCCCTAGGATTAAGAGCACATTTGCAATATTTGAGCCTACAACGTTTCCAACAGAGATACCGCCAGCACCAATTAGGGCAGACTTTATGCTAACAACAAACTCTGGAACAGATGTTCCAAAAGCCACAACCGTCAATCCCACAACAAGTGGCGGAATATTTAGTTTGTTAGCAATGGCAACGGATCCTTTAACCAAATAGTTAGCACCGCCCATTAGTAATACAAATCCAACAGCAACCCCAAGTAGAGGCAATAAAATATTTTCCATAATTATATATATATTAAAAATTTAACATAATATAAGTATATTATTTTCTCTAATTTTTGTC
>CAYJKS010000010.1:5157-16364 GCA_964370705.1 uncultured Azospirillaceae bacterium | reverse complement strand
AAAAATAATCTCTTCTACATTGTCAACAGGAACAGCATATACTCTTTCTACCATTTTGCCCTTTAGCTCGATTATCATCACAAATTCTGCCTCAGCTAAAGCGCCCTTTGTCTCAGAGTCTATGTTATCTAAACGCACAGCTAATCTGCCGTCTCTTTTTAAGAGTGCTGTTTGCTTGCCATCAAACTCCAAAACAGGATTAGATGGACTGCCTGTTCTTGCATCAATAAAAATTGCTAACTCGCCATATTTATTCTCTATAATCTCGAAGAAGTCTTGTTTTTCGACAACTGTATAATATTGTGTTTCCATTTTTTATATCCTTTAGATTAGGTTTGTTTGCTCGTATAATAATATAATTACTAGCAACTGTCAATTTTGACTTTTAAATAAAATCAAGCCCCAAAAATTGAGGCTTGATAAAAAGTCTATACGTCTAGATTAACCACATTTAGTGCATTTTGTTGAATAAACTCTTTTCTTGGCTCAACAACCTCGCCCATTAAAGTAGAAAATACTTGATCTGCCTCGTCCATTTGTTCTGCTTTAACTTGCAACAAGGTGCGTGCCTCTGGATCAAGAGTTGTTTCCCACAATTGGTCAGCGTTCATCTCTCCTAGACCTTTGTATCGTTGAATAGATATGCCTTTTTTACCCATTGCCATAATCGCATCAACAAAAGAAACTGGACCAAAAATGTCTTTTTCTTCGCCTAATTTTGGAGAAACAAGTTTTTGGGCTTGAGAGTATGTTTCTTTCAAGAAGCTCTTCATCTCGTTTAGGGCTTTTGCTTCGTTGCTGTCTAAGATAGAAGAACCAATCACATATCTTTCTTCTACACCTCTTAGCTCTTTATAAAGTGCCAAAGAACCGTCAGACAAAACTTCTGACTTCCAGCCTTTGTCATACTCAGCTTCTACCATATCTAGTTCTTTTGCCAAGTCTTGTGCTGCTTGCTTAAATGCTTGAGTATTATTAATAAGCTCGCTGTCAAACAAACCGTCTATTGCCATACGCTCAATAATTTTTTCTGGTAATTTTTTGCTCAAAAGCCCAATAATGCTTCTAGCACGTTGAGTTGCCTCAACCAATGACACCAAGTCTTGCCCTGCAACCTGAGAACCGTTTTTTGCTTTAAGAACAGCATCATCACAACCGCCTCTAACCAAATAGTCTTCCATTTCTCTGTCATCTTTTAGATAGATAATAGAGCTACCTCTTTTGGCTTTGTAAAGTGGTGGCTGAGCAATATATACGTATCCTCTTTCTAAAAGCTCTGGCATTTGACGATAGAAGAAAGTCAAAAGCAAGGTTCTAATGTGGCTTCCGTCAACGTCCGCGTCAGTCATAATCACAATCTTATGATAACGGCATTTGTCGGCATTAAAATCATCTCGCCCAATTCCTGTTCCTAAGGCTGTTACCAAGGTTCCAATTTCTGCCGAATTTAGCATTTTGTCAAAGCGAGCTCTCTCTACGTTCAAAATTTTACCTCTTAATGGCAAAATGGCTTGATTAGAGCGGCTACGTCCTTGTTTGGCTGTTCCGCCCGCAGAATCTCCCTCAACGATAAAAATTTCTGATAAGGCTGGGTCTTTTTCTTGGCAATCTGCCAATTTTCCAGGTAGAGAAGCAATGTCTAAAACACCTTTGCGGCGAGTTAGCTCTCTTGCCTTACGAGCAGCCTCACGAGCTGTTGCGGCCTCAACAATCTTGCCAACAATAATTTTTGCCTCTGCAGGGTTTTCTTCTAGCCACTCTTGCAACTTGTTACTAATAATCCCCTCAACAACAGGTCTAACCTCAGAAGACACTAACTTGTCTTTGGTCTGAGAAGAAAATTTTGGATCTGGAACTTTTACAGACAAAACGCAAGTTAAGCCTTCTCTCATATCTTCGCCACTAATTGCAACAGTGTTCTTGTCTTTTTTGAGCAATTTGTTCTCGGCAATATAGTTGTTAATTGTTCTAGTCAAGGCAGCCCTAAAACCTGCCAAGTGAGTTCCGCCGTCTTTTTGTGGAATATTATTTGTAAAACAAAGCATGCTCTCGTTATAGGCATTTGTCCATTGCAAAGAAACATCTACTTGCACATCGCTTTGCTCATCTGTTCCGCCAAAAGAAATAACTGTGTCATGCAAAGGAGCTTTTGCCTTGTTAATATGGTTTACAAAAGCAACTAATCCACCCTCATAATGCAAAACAACCTCAACAGGCTCAGATTGACGATTGTCTATTAGCTTTAAGAAAACGCCTGAGTTAAGAAAAGCCTTCTCTCTAACAGATTTTTTGATAGTTTCAAAATTAAACTCTGTCATTGTAAAAGTTTCTGGTGAGGGCAAAAACGTAATTTCTGTGCCGTGCTTGCCTTTTGCTTCGCCAACAACTTTTAGAGGCTCAACTGTTTCTCCATGTGCAAAGCTAACAACATGCTCTTTGTCATCACGCCAAATACGAAGTTTTAGCCATACAGACAAAGCGTTTACCACAGAAACACCAACACCGTGCAATCCGCCAGATACTTTGTATGAGTTGTTGTCAAACTTTCCGCCTGAGTGAAGTTGTGTCATAATAACCTCTGCGGCAGAAACACCTTCTTCTTTGTGAATATCAACAGGAATACCTCTACCATTATCTCTAATTGTTGCTGAACCGTCAGCGTTTAGAACAATCTCGGTCTTGTCGCAATGTCCTGCTAAAGATTCATCAATTGCATTGTCTAATACCTCATATATCATGTGGTGCAAACCTGAGCCGTCATCAGTGTCGCCAATATACATTCCAGGTCTTTTACGCACTGCGTCCAAGCCCCTTAACACCTTAATAGAATCAGCATTATACTCACTCATTTCCATTTCTACTTCTTGATTTGCAACATCAGACATTATTATTTTCCTCATATTTATTCATAGATTGCTAAAACATATAGCATTTTAGCCAATATGTATAGCACAAACTCATTAAATTTATCTAAATTTGTGTATATTTTTGCTTTTTTTAGTGAGCTTGAGCCCAATTGTCGCCAACACCTAGCTC
Organism: uncultured Azospirillaceae bacterium; assembly: GCA_964370705.1. Lineage (GTDB taxonomy): Bacteria > Pseudomonadota > Alphaproteobacteria > RF32 > CAG-239 > JAFUYI01. The sequence goes on along the minus strand of CAYJKS010000010.1, from coordinate 13,328 downwards.
AACTTCAAACTTAACATCATAATCTATGACGTTTTCCATAGAGTTTTTGATGATGCTGCTAACAATTTCTACCTCTTCTATTGGCGCCTCAAGAACTAGCTCATCATGCACTTGTAACAAGACTTTTGTTTGGTAGCCTCCTTTTTTGAGCTCCGCAAAAACCTTATTCATCGCTTTTTTCATTATGTCGGCAGATCCTCCTTGCAAAGGCGCATTAATTGCCGCCCTTTGAGCAAAAGATGCAACTCTCTTATTGCTATCATTTATGCCCAAAACACTGCATTTGCGACCAAATGGAGTAACAACATATCCATATTTTTGAGCAAATTGAATGGTTTTTTCCATATATGTTTTTATCTCTGGCAACTTAGCAAAATAGGCGTCAATATATTTTTTTGCCTCTTCGGGACTAACGTTAATTTGCTTGGCAAGCCCATATTGAGATTGCCCATAAATTATGCCAAAGTTAATTGCTTTAGCGTTTCTTCTAATATTGGGAGTTATCTCTTCTTTGCTCAGCCCAAAAACCTGCATTGCCGTTGCGGTATGCACATCTATACCTTGAGAAAAAGCTTCTTTTAGCCCTCTAACCTCGCCCAATACCGCCAAAAGCCTTAACTCGACCTGTGAATAGTCTGCAGCAATTAACTTGTGGTTGGGTTTGGCAACAAAACATTGGCGAATTTTTAGCCCCTCATCACTCCTAATTGGAATATTTTGCAAGTTAGGATTGTTGGAAGAAAGCCTACCTGTATTAACAATACTTTGGTTATATGTGGTATGCACTCTAGAGTTTTTATCCAACAAGTCCAAAATTGCATTAGTATAAGTTGATTTTAGTTTAGCAAAAGCTCGCCAATCTAATATTTTTTGTGGCAAAATATGTTGCTCTACCATTTGCTCTAAGACTTCTGCTCCAGTTTGCAAAGCTCCTTTAGCGTTTTTTTTGCCCTTTAGTCCTAGCTTGTTGTATAAAATTTCTGCTACTTGTTTAGGAGAAGCTATATTAAAGTCTTCTTCGGCAATTTGATAAATCTCTTGCTCAAGACTTGTCATTTTTTGTTGCAAATAACCCTCAAACTCACTTAGCTTTTGCGCGTTTACCTTTATTCCATTTTTTTCCATCTCAAACAAAGTGGCAATAAGTGGACGGTCATAAAGCTCATAAACACTTACCATTTGCTCAGAAATTAGCCTTTGATGAAAAATCTTATGCAAAGAAAAAATTGCATCAGCTTGAGAGCAAACATATTCTTTTACCCTTTCATCTTCTATTTGAGCTGGTGATTGCTTGTTTTTGCCTGTGCCATAAAAATCTGCTGGCTCAGGGAGTTTTTTTGCCAAGAATATCTCCGAAAGTGCTGGCAAACTATGCTCATGCGATGAAGAATCTAAGACATAAGACATAACCTCAACATCATCATACGGAAAAACATTTATATCAACGCCTAACGCCTTACTAATAAAGTGCATATCTTGCTTTATATTATGCCCAATTTTTAAGATAGAATTTGCCTCAAGCAACGGCTTGATATACTTAAAAACAGTCTTGTCACTAAGTGATTGCTCAGATGAGGCTGGTGCAGAAAACAAGTCAACAACTTCTTTAGAATAATCTTCTTTGCTCAAAGGAATATAAGCAGATTTTTTGCCCTCAATCCCTAAGCTAATCCCTAGCACCTTATCAAATATTGGACTAGCCCCCGTGCTAAAAGTCTTGATAGAAAAAACTCCTGCTTCTTTTATTTGCTCATACCAAGATTTTAGTTCTTTTTCTGTGGTTATGAGATGATAAGAGGGAGCAACTTCTGGCTGACTTAACTGAGCAGAATTTGCTCCGCCACATTCTTCTACCCATTTTATGATACGGGGCTTGAGGCTATTAAAACCATATTTATCTGCAAAATCTATAATCATATTTTTGTCAGGGCATTTACACTCATAAAAACTTGGAGGATTTTGAACAGGCACATCGCTTTTTAGGGTTACAAGCTCTAAAGATATTTTGGCGTTTTCTATATTTGCCAAAATTGTTTCTCGGCGTTTGTTTTGCTTTATTTCTTCGGCACGGCTCAAGACCTGTGCAATTGAACCAAATTGGTTGACCAATTCTGCTGCTGTTTTGGGTCCAATGCCAGCCACTCCAGGAATGTTGTCACTACTATCTCCTGCCAAAGCTTGCACATCTACTACCTTGTCTGGATAAACCCCAAATTTTTCTTTGACATCTTCTGGGCTAAAAAACTTATCTTTCATTGGATCATATAAGCTAACGCCTTCTTTGATTAATTGCATCAAATCTTTGTCGGCAGACACAATAACAACCTCAATCCCTTCTTGTTGTGCCATATTAGCATAAGTGGCTATCAAATCATCTGCCTCAAATCCTTCTTGTTCCAAAAAGCTCAAGTTCATTGCCTCGACAGCATTAACTGGTGTGCCGTCTGGTGATGTGAGTGGTGGAAGCCCATAAAAAGCCCTAAAAATATAACCAGAGCCGTCTATTAAACAGATTTTTTTTGCCATTTTTACCTCTTTGCTTTATTATCAGCCCAATATAAACCCTAAAAACTTTTTAGCCAAGCTTTTTATCAATATATGTCTTAACTTATTGGTGATATTTTGATGATAAAATAACCAAAGCGAATCGTAATAAGGAAATATAATGGCAAAAGAAAAAACTACAAAAACCGCAAAAAAAACAAAATCTAAAAGAAAATCTTCAAAAAACAAAAAACCAACAAGCAACTTTGCAAAACTGCTAAAAGGCTCTTTTGTTCTTGGAGCTATTGCTTTTTTGTTGGTGACAATCTATGTTATATATTGCTACATAGCCTTGCCAGATATTTCTGGTGCACTAAGCAAAACCAGACAACCATCTACAACTATTATTGCTGAGAATGGTCAAACAATAAAAAGCTTTGGTAGTGTCTATTCTGAAGTTGTGCATACTAACGAGATTCCACTTTATTTTAAAGAAGCTCTAATTTCTACCGAAGACAGGAGATTTTATGAGCATAATGGGTTTGACCCTAAGTCTTTTACCAGAGCAATGCTAGTAAATCTAAAGCAAATGAGATACGCTCAAGGCGGTAGCACCATAACGCAACAAGTAGCAAAAAACTTGTTTTTGACCCCGCAAAAAAACATCAAACGCAAAGTTCAAGAATTATTAATGGCATTTTGGCTAGAAGACAATTTTTCTAAAGAACAGATATTGACCCTTTATCTTAACCGCGTTTATATGGGTGCAGGAACTTACGGCATAGAAGCAGCGTCGCAAAAGTTTTTTCAAAAAAGTTCGCGAGATGTTAATCCGCTAGAGGCCGCTATTTTGGTTGGTGTGCTAAAAGCACCATCAAGATACAATCCCATTGCAAGCAAAGAAAGAGCATTGAGCAGAGCCAAAACAGTTTTGCAAAACATGGTAGATAACAATATTATTACGCCTAAGCAAAAACAAGCCGCCGACAATATGACCATTGGACCTAAAGTTAGCCAAACTATTGATAGTGGAAGATATTTTGCCGATTGGGTATATGATGAAGTTAATGCTTATATTGGCGAAAGAGATATGGATATAAACGTTTATACAACGCTTGACAAAGATATTCAGCTCCATGCAGAAGAAGTGCTAAAAAAAGCAATAGAAGATAACAAAGACAAAAACGTGACAAACGGAGCTGTTGTTGTTATGAGCAAAAATGGCGCTATTAGAGCAATGGTGGGCGGTGTAAATTATGAAAAAAGCCAATTCAATCGTGCAACACAAGCCCTTAGACAGCCTGGCTCTGCTTTTAAGACTTTTGTTTATTTGTCTGCTCTAGAACAAGGATATATGCCAGATAGCACTTTGAGCGATACCCCTTCTAGCTTTGGCAACTGGACACCGCAAAATTATGATAAAAAATACTATGGTGAGGTTAGCCTAACAAATGCCTTTGCAAAATCTCTAAACATTGCCACCGTTAGTTTGTCAGAAAGCATATCTAGACAACATACCATAAATTTGGCTCATAAAATGGGAATAACCACACCCATTCCAAACCTTGCCTCAATTGCACTAGGAGCCTTGGAGGTAAAAATTATAGATATGGCAGTTGCTTATTGTGCTATTGCCAACGGTGGATACGCCTCTTGGCCATACTCAATCACGGACATATACAATAATCAAGGTTACGAAGTATATAGAAGAATCCAAGATGAAAAAATTGCAATTATAGATAAAAAAGATGTTGATGAGATAACAAATATGCTTACAGAAGTTATTAAAAACGGCACAGGAAAAAATGCAAAACTACCATTTTTTGCAGCAGGAAAAACAGGAACATCTCAGGACTTTAGAGATGCTTGGTTTGTAGGCTTTAGTAATAACTATGTTGCAGCCGTTTGGGTAGGCAATGACAATGACTCTTCCATGAAGTCGGTAGGCGGTGGAGGCATACCCGCTAAAATATGGAAAGAAATTATGCTCAAAGCAGAAACAAATTATAAATAACTCTTTTATTATAAAAGATATTTGAGTATAATTTGCGGACAAAAGAAAAATAAACAAGATATAAGGATTAAAAATGACAAAAAAACCTGTAATGTTACTAATCTTAGACGGTTGGGGATACCGCAAAGAAACAACAGCAGACAATGCAATACAAGTTGGCAACACTCCAAACTGGGACAATCTATTAAAACAATACCCAAATAGCCTTATCCAAACATCTGGATTAGCTGTTGGACTACCAGATGGACAAATGGGCAACTCAGAAGTTGGACACACAAATCTTGGTGCAGGACGTGTGGTTATGCAGGATTTGCCAAAAATCGATGAGGCAACAAAAGATGGCTCTTTGGAACAAAACAAAGTTTTGCAAAATCTTATTAAAAACCTCAAAGCTAGTAACAAAGCTTGTCATTTAATGGGACTAATGTCTTTTGGTGGTGTGCATTCTTCGCAAGCCCACATTACAAGCATTGCTAAAATTTTAGATAAAAATGGCATAAAAACTTGGGTGCATGGATTTTTGGACGGACGTGATACCCCTCCTAGCTCAGCTATAGATTTTTTGCAAGAATTCGAAGAATCTATTGCTGATTTAGCCAATGTAAAAATTGCCACAATATCTGGCAGATTTTATGCAATGGACAGAGATAATCGTTGGGATAGAGTAGAAAAAGCACATAACGCAATTGCTCTTGGGCAAGGTGACAAATTTGCAACATCTATTGATGCAATTAAGCAATCTTATGAAGCTGGCACAACTGACGAATTTGTTGTTCCTTGTATTATTGGCAATTATGAAGGCTTTGCCGATGATGATGCCATTTTAATGGCAAACTTTAGAGCAGACAGAGCTAGAGAAATTTTATATGCGCTTGCAGACAAAGAATTTGCTGGCTTTGAGCGTCAAAAAACATTTAATCTTTCTGCAAGTGTTGGGCTAACAGAATATTCGTCTGACCATGCAAGATTTATGCAAACCATGTATCCTCCAGAGGCTTTGACCAAAATATTTGGAGAAATCGTGTCACAAAATGGGCTAACTCAGCTCAGAATCGCCGAAACAGAAAAATATGCTCATGTAACATTCTTTTTTAATGGTGGCGAAGAAAAAAAATATGCTGGAGAATCTAGAATTCTAATCCCAAGCCCAAAAGTGGCAACATACGACCTAAAACCAGAGATGTCGGTATTTGAAGTTACTCAAGAGCTAGAAAAAGCAATCAATAATCAAGAATTTGACGTTATTATATGCAACTTTGCAAATGGGGATATGGTTGGGCATACAGGAATTATACCTGCTGCCATAAAAGCTGTTGAAGCCGTTGATAAATGTGTGGGTAAAGTTGTAGAAGCTATTAAAAATGTTGACGGTGTGTTGCTAGTTACTGCTGATCATGGAAATGCCGAAAGAATGATAGATGAAGAAACAGGCGAACCATATACAGCTCATACAACTGGAGATGTTCAAGCAATTTTGATTAATGGCAATAGCAATATCAAAGATATGCAAAACGGCAAATTGGCAGATATTGCTCCAACATTACTAGACCTCTTAGACATTGAAAAGCCACAAGAAATGACTGGCAAGTCTTTGTTAATAAAAGACTAACTACAAAGGCAGATACCTTGAAAAAAATAGCAAAGTACATAATAATATTATTTTTATTTATGCTAACTTCTTTTGAGGTATCTGCCAGCGTGTCTAAAAAAGACTTAGAACAAACCCAACAACAAGTGCAAAAACAAAGCCTAATGCACAAGCGTTTGCAGGCAAAGGCCACAGAAATTAGCTTAGAGCTTGCAAAAATAAGCCAAGAAATGGTAAAAAAAGCAACGCTCATTCAAAAGTTTGAAGACAAAAGATATGAGCTAGAAAAAGATTTGCTTGTGCTACAAAAAGAACTAGAGGAAGCAAACGCAAATTTGCTAAAAGAAGAAGAAACTCTTTCTTTGACATTATATGCCTTGCAAAATCTTGCTCTAAAACCAACAGAATCATTGTTTGTGCAACCGCTAACTCCTGTTGAAATTATTAGAAGCGCCATGCTCCTTAGAAAAACAGTGCCATTTTTGGCAGAAGAAGCAGAGATAATAAAAGCAAATATCAATAAAATTGCCGACAAAAAAAAGCTAATAGAAAGTCAAGTTGCAAAAATTGATGAAAATAAAGAAAAAATCAAAAAACAACACGTGCAAATGAAGGCTCTTGCTACTCAAAGGGCAAAAATGAGAAAATCTATTGAAGTCAAAAGTGCAGAAACAAAAGCCAAAGACATTAAAGAGCTTTTGATTAAAATAGAAAAAGAAAGAATCGCCCGTGAAAAAAGAGAAAGATTAGAAAAAGAGCGATTAGAAAAAGAACGCAAAAGAATAGAAGCTCAACGCAAAAAACTAGAAAAAGAACGTCTAGAAAAAGCCAGACAAGAGAGGTTAATCATCAAACAATCTCGTGCAGAGCGCGACTTGCAGGCAAAACAAAGATACTTAGAACAACAAAAATTAGAAAACGAACAACAAAAACTAGAAGAAGAAAATGCTCAGCTAGCTGCACGTGACGACTTGATTAAATTAAATAGAGAAGCTATAAAAGAAATTGGTAAAAAGTTTGAAAATGCAAAAGGAAGAATCTCTAGACCCGCAAGAGGTCCTATTGTAGTATCTTATGGGCAAGAAACAACTAAAGGAGTTACCTCTAAAGGTATTACCATAAAAACTCTTAATAATGCCCAAGTTATTTCTCCTTTTGATGGTTCGGTTATTTTTGCAGAACCTTTTAGAGGCTATGGAAATATTATTATTATTGAACACGGAAACGGTTATATGTCTTTGATGACAGGGCTAGAATCAATAACTAGCGAAATTGGGCAAATGCTTCTTGCAGGAGAGCCAATTGGAACAATGCCTGACACTGGTACAGCTGAGCTTTATGTTGAACTTAGAAAAGACAAAAAAACCCTTAACCCAGCCGCATGGATGGCAGAATAAACTTGATATAGGATAAAATATATGTTGAAAAAAATATTAGTATTAGGACTTGTTATTATTGGCTTGGCAACAACCACAAGCTACGCAAATGCTAAAGAAAAAGATAAAAAAACTACTGAAGAATTTGGTACTTATGAAATGCTAAACCTTTTTGGCGAAGTTATGGAACGTGCCAAAAACTCTTATGTAGAAGAAGTAGGCGACCAAAAACTAATAGAAGCAGCTATTAATGGTATGCTAACATCTTTAGATCCTCACTCAAGTTTTTTGGATGCAAAGAGCTTTCAATATCTAAACGAACAAACACAAGGAAAATTTGGTGGGCTTGGAATAGAAGTTACAATGGAAAATGGCGTGGTAAAAGTTGTTTCTCCAATTGATGACACACCTGCCTTTAGAGCAGGACTAAAACCAGGAGATTACATTGTTAGTATAGATGGCACAACTGTAGTTGGAATGTCCTTGACCGAAGCGGTAGAAAAAATGAGAGGCAAACCTGGCACAAAAATCAAATTAACAATTCGTCGTGCCAATGAGAACTTATTCGATGTTACTCTTAAAAGAGAAGAGATAAAAATTCAATCTGTTAAAAATTCTATCAAAGATAATGATGTTGCCTATATTCGTATTTCTTCTTTTAATGAAGACATTGATAAAACAATCAAAAAAGCACTAGAAAATATGCAAA
>CAYJKS010000010.1:1987-5147 GCA_964370705.1 uncultured Azospirillaceae bacterium | reverse complement strand
AACTAGCAATAAGATTAAAGGAATTGTTATTGATGTGCGTAATAACCCTGGAGGTCTATTGGACCAAGCAGTTGCTGTGTCTGACTTATTTTTAGAAAAAGGTGAGATTGTCTCTACTCGCTCAAGAGTAGAAGAAGATACCCTAAAATATAGTGCAAAAGACGGGGATATTGCTCATGGATTGCCAATTGTTGTTTTAATCAACAATGGCTCTGCTTCTGCGGCAGAGATTTTGGCAGGGGCATTGCAAGATCATAAAAGAGCCGTAATAATGGGCGAGAAATCTTTTGGCAAAGGCTCTGTTCAAAGCGTGATGCCTTTTGGCAAATATGGTGCTGTAAAAATAACAACAGCTAGATATTATACTCCTTCTGGCACATCTATTCAGGCAAAAGGTATTGAGCCAGATGTTGAAGTAAAACCAGCAAAACTAGAAGAGCTAAACAAAGAAGCAATCAAATTTGGTGAGGCAGAACTCCAAAATTCTCTAAAAAATGAAAATACAGATAAAAGTAAAGAAAAGAAAAATAAAGAAGATAAAGAGGAAGATACTGAGTGGAAAAATGATTATCAATTGTTAAGAGCTGTTGATGCCGTTAAGACTTTGAGTATTTATTCTGCCAAACTAACCGCCTCACAAGTTGCTAATGACAAGGATGCAAAAGATGACTAAATACCGCAAAAATGTTGGCATTGTTGTTGCCAACAAATATGGTAAAGTTTTGATTGGGGAACGAGCTGATATTGCTGGACAATGGCAGTTTCCACAAGGTGGAATAGATAACGGAGAGAGCTTTCTTCAGGCTGCAAAAAGAGAACTCTTTGAAGAAACATCTATTACCTCAGTTAATCTAGTTGCTAAAATTGATGAGCCAATTAGATATAACTTTCCACCTAATATAAATAATAAATATGATTTTGAATATATTGGGCAAGAAACTAATTGGGTTTTGTTTGAGTTTGTTGGACAAGATAAAGAAATAAACCTACAAACAAAAACACCAGAATTTTGCAATTATAAATGGGTTGAGCTTGATTTTGCTACAGAAATTGTGGTAGATTTTAAGCAAGAAATGTATAAAAAAATGGCAAAATGCTTTGCTCCTTGTATAAAAGATATTATAAAATAATTAAGTGATGAGTAGTTATAGTTATGGAAAATAATAATCAATCAAATAGAAGCATTCAAGACTTGGTCGATGACGCCTTTTATGCTCAAATCCAAACTAATGTCAATTTAGATTATGACCAATTAAATGCGTTGCAAAACTTGAGCGAATATAGTGTGCAATGTGCTATTGAGTCTCCTGAGGTTATCAAAAAGCCTCTAAAGGTAATATATAAGGCAAATGAGGCTCTAACAAAAGCATTGGTTGCAATTTGTTTGGCTCAAGCGCTTATTAACCCAAGAAGAAACGTGAGAGAAAATAAGCAGTTTTTTGAACATAATATTACCGTAACACAAAAAGAAAACCGCATTAAAATTATTGACTTTGGCAACATTAGACCAGAAAATGTTCAAGCGGCAATCTATTGGGATATTATTGAAGACTGGAAACTATATTTTGACAAGAACTATGGTGGGATTAGGTCTTTAGTTGATGAAAAAACCAACCTAGTTGGACTACCTGGATATAGGGCTGGTGGAGATCCTATGTATGAGTTTGCAAGGTTTCATCGCAAGTTTACAGAAAAAGAAAGAGGCATTGAAGAAGAGACCAAAATAGCGGTTAAAAGAGCCTTCCAAGAAGGTGTTGCTCAAACCGTTGCAATTGAGGCAACAAAGCAACAGCTCTTAGAGGGTAAAAACCCAATGGATATTATAAATAGCTTACTTGGCAATGAAGATAAAACTCCTAATAGAATTGCTAATAACCAACGAAAATCTCCTCAAATATCCCATAAGCCTAATAAACCGCAACTAACTTTTAAGAAAAAAGGCGAAGACTAATTCTTTGCCTAATCTGCTTACCCTAATATATTAAAGCACAGCCAAAATAGGCGGTGCTTTAATATTATAACTAGATTATTTTCTGCCTAATCTAAAAGGTATTTTATTGTGGATATAATATGAGGCAATAACAGATGATGGTTTTAAGTCAAACGGGTGGTCATTAGATGCATCATCAAATGAGATTGTAGATTTACCGCCTAATACTTTTAGCAAATTAGGATAACGCTTAGATACATCAATAATGTTTCCTTGCCCTCCGCTTCTAGTCATTTGTATTGGCTTTCCTCTAAGGATACTTACTTTGGGAATGGCGTTTAATTTTTTTATTTGCTCTTCTTCATTTTTTGACATTATGTAATTATTTGTATCTAGCATAAACGTAGCTGCTCTACCTTGATTATCAATAATTTCTCCAATAAATACTGAATCATTTCGACTAAATGCAATCTCTCCCATAGTCTTTGGCAAACCTAAGCCTCTTTGACCAGCAAGCATTGAGTGACGACTTGTCACAGGCATATAAATACAATGCCATACATCGCCTCCATTATGCTTGGCAAGTAACGATATTGAAACCTCTTTATAAGGCTCTGCATCTGAATCTATTTTATAAAAATCCATAACAAAGAGATGAACTAATAAATTTTCTGGCATATCAAATTCTTTGGGCAGAAGCTTCCTATAAAGATCTCTATCTTTTGTTTCATAAAATGTAACTATACCGTCATTTTCTTGGTATTTGTATGCTTTGTTATTTTGTTGCCTTTCTGCCTTAAATTGAGAGCCGTTATTATCTCTCCACTTTTGAAATCTGTTACTTCTCTCTTGAGCTGACGCCAGACTTACTCCTAGCATCATGACTACTAATAAAGTTATATAAATTTTTTTCATTAATTCTCTTTCAATCATACTCAGCATTGCTGTTATTATAGCTCTAAAACAAACAAAATAAAATAGTTTTATGCTAAAAAATTTATGCCTATTATGGGGGTTCTTATCCGCTTGTCCTCATACATTAAAAGCACCACCCTTGCGGGTGGTGCTTTTAATGGCGGACAGAGGGGGATTCGAACCCCCGTTACGCTTGCACGTAAACACGCTTTCCAAGCGTGCGTATTCAGCCACTCTACCACCTGTCCAAATTTTATAAAAAACCTAATTTATTTTTTTTATTTTAGCAAGCTATTTTGATAACTGTTGATGATA
>CAYJKS010000010.1:0-1977 GCA_964370705.1 uncultured Azospirillaceae bacterium | reverse complement strand
ACACTTTTTGTTTGCATATTTCTTACTGCTTTTTTTAGTTTAGGTGGGTATTTGCTATCTATAAACCTTATACCCATTTCTTCTTGCAAAAAGTTAGTAACCTCATTATCTAGTCCATAAGCATGCGACTCTATGGGATTAATCGGATATAAATCTTCTTGATCAAGAGCTAAATTGCTAAACTTTTTTTCAAAAAGTTTATCTATTATTGGAAACTCCGACCAATCTTTTTGTTCTTGGGTAACATGCAAACCCTCATGAAAAATCAAGCTTGTAATAGCCAAATTACTACAGAAATCTAATCTATCTTCACTAATAAAAATATCTCCATCTTGTGCATACCCTGTTGGCATACTTCTTTTTTGAGTGTCTATCCCAGATTTTTTTATATCTTCTTCCCAAGATTGAGAGCTAAAATAATTTATTTTTATGTTCGTGTCATAAGCATAATTAAAAACCTCTAAAACACTATCACATACTCCCCTTTTTTGCCCCCTATCAAGAGTATGCCAAGATTCTAAATCATTCTTAAAATTTGGAATTTCTTTCAAAAGATTGCAAAATCTTTTAGCCTTTTTCTTTTCTGCGGCAACAAATTCTGCAGGAATCTCTAAATTATATAAAACCGCCATAAACCTTTCTTTATGTGCCTTAATTGTGTTTTTGTTCTGCTCAAACTTTGCCCTATCTTTGTCAAAAACATCAAGAATAACTCCGTCTAAAATCTCTATTTTTTCTTTTGTGGGCATTGTTGCCAATTCTTGAGTAGACATATTCAACAACTTATGACGAGATTTTAAGTATCTGTCTTGGTCAAAAGATAATAGTTTTTGGCTCAAAGATTTGGAGCTTTTATTAAAATCATCTAATTTAGGATAGTAAGTATCCAAATTTAGCCCTTCTAATATATTATCTAGTTTTTGAGTATTCTTTGGCTGATTAGCCTCCAAAGCAACAAGACTTTTGCCCTCATGCTCAATCAAAAAAAATCTACAATTATTTCTAATCCAACGATATTCTTCAATACTCAAATCCATTTTTTTCTCCCATTAAGATACACAATTATAGCAAAAAACAAGCATTTTTCAATCACAAAAAAAACGCCCCTAAAAAAGGAGCGTTCTTTCTTTTCAAAAAACCAATAAATGATTATTTGTTTTTCATTGCTTCGCCTAAAGCATCGCCTAGAGCAGAACCAGATGAAGTATTAGAATATTCTTCAAGAGCTTTTTTCTCTTCTTCAATTTCTAATGCTTTTATAGAGGCAGAAATTTTGCCTTTTTTCTTATCTACGCTAGTGATTTTTACTTCAACAACATCGCCAGCATTAAATCTGCTAGAGTTTTGAGAAGCTTTGTCTTTAGCTAAGTCAGAGTTTTTGATATTGATAGCAACACCATTAACTTCTACGTCAAGACCTTTGTCATCTGCAGAAGTAACGTTAGCTTTTACAACATCACCTTTTTTAACACCGTCTAGAGCTGTTGCATTTTCGTCAGCTGTAAGTTGTTTAACACCTAAGCTAATACGCTCTTTTTCGATATCAACATCAATGATTTTTGCTTCAATATCTTGACCTTTTGTATAGTCTTTTACGGCTTCTTCACCAGATTTGTCCCAAGAAATATCAGACAAATGAATCATACCGTCAATCTCACTATTTAGACCAACAAACAAACCAAACTCAGTTATGTTTTTGATTTTGCCTTCAATTACAGAACCAACTGGGTTTTCTTCAATATAAGCTGCCCAAGGATTTGGTGTGCATTGTTTGATACCAAGGCTAATCCTTCTTTTTTCTGAATCAACTTCAAGAACTTTAACTTCAACTTCTTGAGAAGTAGAAACGATTTTTCCTGGATGAACATTTTTACGTGTCCAGCTCATTTCAGAAACGTGAACCAAACCTTCGATACCATCTTCTAATTCAACAAATGCACCGTAATCTGTAATGTTTGTAACTTTACCTTTATACAA
>CAYJKS010000009.1:10448-16756 GCA_964370705.1 uncultured Azospirillaceae bacterium | reverse complement strand
CAAAACAAAAATAATGACGCTAGACACGACAACAACGAGGTCTTGCAAAACAAAAATAATGACGCTGGGCACGACAATAATGAAGTCTTAGAAAACAAGAATAGTGATTAGGGTATTTTGAAAAGTAAGCAGGTGATTAAAATGACTAAATTTTATAAAGACATAATTAAACAAAAAAAAGCAATGGCTTTTTTAGGGATTATTATGCTCACGCTTATAATAAGCGTTGGTAGTGCATCTGCTAATGTTTGTGGCATTTCTTATGGCGCAAACGGCAAAATAAATCCAGAGTGCCCAAATGGCAAAATTACCAGAACGGACATTAGCCCAAAATGTATTGAAGATATTAATCAAAATTCTTGCGTAGATACAATGCCCGTAACTAATGTTAGCCGTATTCCTGAAGACGTATGCCACAGAGGTGCTGGCTGGAGCAGAAAAAGAGATCACCAAGGGATTGACTACGCGGCCCCTCTTGGTGCAGTTGTTACTGCCTCTGCAGACGGAGTTATCAAACGTGCTACTGGCAATATAAAAGAACCTGGCAACGGAGGTAGCTGCTCTGGATATGGCAACCTAATTGACATTGAACACAAAACCTGCGATGGAAAAACATACATAACAAGATATGCCCACCTAAACAGACTTGCCAGTGGAATAAGAGAGGGAGCTAAGGTCAAAAAAGGCGAAACCATTGGTTATGTTGGTGGCACAGGTGGAGCATGTGGCAGGTATCACTTGCATTTTGAAATGAGAAACGCCGACAACTCTTTGATAGATCCTTTGTGTGGAGATATTCAACAATTGTGTGTGTGTCAGACCCCTATTCCAAGTGATGATTATGACGATTGTAGAGATTCTGTTGCTGTTCCAAGTTCAACAACACCTGTAGAGCCTATTCCAAATGCTCCTCCGTTGTCATATTCTGACCCCGCATATACAAGTGATTTTTCTATTACTGGGTCATCTGATACTCAAAAGCCGCAAACAACGGACACTACATCTAGTGTAGAAGCAGCAGAAGGTAGCAAAAAATGTTCTTATCAAAAATACATAAATAACTTTAGACAATGGAATTGTGTATTTTGTAAACCTTTTGCAATTATCTTTAATACTGCAAGCATTATGGCAAAATCTTCTTATGAGGCTTTAGCTGGTGCTGTATCTATTGTGATGGTTGTTGCTTTTGCGATATGGGCTGCTGTAACAACTCTTAGATATGTTTCTCATATGGAAACAAAAGAGCCAAGAGCCTTCGTAAAGACCATGCTCAACCAATCTTTTAGAGTGTTGATGGTTTATATTCTTTTGCAATCTGACTTGCTAGAGATTTTGGCACTAACATTCGACCCTGTGTTTGTTACAGGGCTAAGCTTAGCACAAATGGCTGGCCATGTTAATCCAGATACTTGTGATTTAGGCAACATCAATGTCTTGTCTGAAGCTGACGGCGCAGGATTGTCACAAGAAATGGGTATGGGCATCTTATGCACAATTAAGAGCATTCAAGATCAAGTTGGCGATGTTTTGGCCCTTGGTAGCGTGTCATGGTGTATGAGTTGGAAAGAAAAATTCTTGATATTCCCTCATCTTGGGTATGTAATAACTGGAATAATGTTTTATCTTGGTGGTTTCTTGCTACTCTTTATATATCCATTCTTATTAATCGACAGCATATTAAAACTAAGTATTGCAATTGCATTGCTGCCTGCTGCACTTGGTGCCTTTGCCTTTAAGGTAACCTCAAAATATTTGGGCAAGATTTGGGAGACATTCCTCAATGCAATGTTTAGCTTTATATTCTTGTCAATAATCATACTTATTATCTCTTCTATTGCTGCTGATTATGTGAGTGTTCTTAGAGGTCGAGATGAGATAGAAACAAACTTACTTGCTATATTAGGCTGGTGGTTAGTTGATGCACTAAAGATTGCGTTTGTGTGCTTCCTTGGGTATGCTGTATTAGATGAAGTCAAAGATTTTAGTGGCAAGTTTGCTGGTGGCATTAGTCTACAAGGAATTGGCGTAAAAACTGGTTCAACTGTAGGTGCAGTTGGAAAATGGGGTGGCAAAAAAACATTTAAGTATGCCGTAAAACCTGCTGCAAAAAGTGGCTGGAGATGGGGTCGAGAAAAATGGAAACAAGGCGGAACTCTATATACTCAAGGCAGAGGTCGCGTAAACGCCTTCTTCTCTGGTGGTCCAAAAGTTGATGGAAATGGCAACAAAATCTATAACACAGCTAACTTGTGGCAATTAGCAAAAGGGCAAAAAGTAGAAACTACATTTAGCCAACAAAATGGCAATACTTCTATGAGATCTGTAAAAACCAAGAAGAATGGCGATGTTTATATTAAGACCAAAGACAAATTTGGAACTGTTCATCAAAAACTAGATAAAAATGGTAACGAAATATATACAAAAGGCGATGTAAACTCTGCAAAACTTGACAGATTGGTTAAAAATGATGGTAGTCTTAGATCTAACGCTCTAAACGACTTTAGGCAAAACTCTACTTTAAGCAAAGAAAACCAAGACTTGATAATTATGCAAAAACTAATGGATCATCATCTTGGCAGCAACTACAAAGGTGCAAAACTAAGCGACTCTTATCTAAAAAGAGAAATAAATATTAGCAAAGATGAGCAAGGAAGGGCTGTTACGCATATTGCACAAACAAATAATGACGGATCTACATCTAGCTTTACGTTAGTAAGTGGAGATGGAAACAGAGCAATGATAAAAGTCGAAAATATTGACAACGAAGGAAAAGGAACAAGCTTTGCAACAGACGGCATTATTAAGAGCAAATCTTATATTTCTGAAACTAGAGATAAAGACGGTAATCTTGTAGAAAGAAAAGAAGACGAAAGATTTGCGTTTAGTGATTATTATACAAATGAACTTATTAAGCCTTTGTCTTCTCTTGGCACATTTGCAGCTTATGTTCCTAAAGAAAAAATTATGTATTCTGCTGAGCAAATCAAGAAGTTTACGACACAAGTTAATAAAAAAGGAAACCAAGCATACAGATTTAATGAGTTTAAATAAGAACTGCAAAAGGCTATATGACATCAACTATTTATAAAAATAGCCTAAAAATCTGACAAATTCTGCCTAGATAAACCTCTTATCTGGGCAAAATTTGTATATTTTCATAAATTTTTGCACAAAATTACTATAAATTCTTGATTTATACAAAAGTTCGATTATTATCTTTATAAAGGATATTAGTTTGTAACAAATTCGAGGATACCATTATGGAAGAAATTATTTTCCCAAACCAAATAAGAATGTATAGAAGATTAAACGGTTGCTCTATGCAAGAATTAGCTGACCATCTAGGCATTAGCTTATCTGCTGTTTCTAAAATAGAAAAAGGATACCGCAGAATTGATCAAGAACAATTAGTGCGTGTTGCCGAACTATTAGACTGCCCTATGCAAGACTTGTTTGTAAACGAACAAAACTCTCAAGAAGATGTTATTTTATCTTGGCGTCGAGAACAAGAAAGAAGAAATAAAATTAACGAAAAAGCTGGACTAAAAACACTTGGTGCAGGCTTGAGACAAATTCGTAATGAAAAAAATCTTACACTAATGGAAGTAGCCGAATCCTCTGATATGACATTATCTGTTTATCATCGTATTGAAATGGGACAAAGAGAAGTGTCTGACAAAGAGATGAAGAACATTGCAAAATCTTTTTCTATGTCTGTTGAATCTCTTAAAGAAAGCATTGAAAAGCTTAGCCAAAAAGGCGTTTTGGAAGAAATTATTAAACGTAATGACGCAAAATATAAGCTTTTGCCTGTTCCTCGTGGTATAAACTTAGACGAAGAAAACAACCACCGCAGCTTACAAAAAATATCTGTATATGGACTTGCTGGCAAAGACGGCAATATCTCTATTGAAAAAGAAACAAGCACAGTTGCTAGACCAACATCCCTTACTAACAAGCACGAGGCTTATGGCATTAATTTATGCACAAGACGCTTAGGCTCTCTCTTGCCAGCTCGCTCAATCTTAATAGTAGACCCTCAAGAGGTTGCTAGTGTTGGTGACATTGCTGTGTATGAGGTTTCTACTAGTGAAGTTGCTATTATTAGCCTAAAAGAAGACGACATGGGTAATTTGTATGGCGTTAGATATAATCCAGATGAAAAGATAGTTTTAGAAAATAACGACTTGAGCAAATTGCATAAAGTTGTTACAATATTGTTATAGAATCTGTTTTTAATACGTATAAGGTGCCAGATTATTTTTTATATACTTACTTTATATAAAAACGTTAGTTTTGCAACTTATTAGCTTTTTAATCTTGGGGGAAGAACGTGGCAGAAGAAACCAACATAAAAGAAGAAGATAACAAAGACTTTGGGGCAATGAAAAAAAATGAAGAAGAATTGCCGATTATTACTGCTCAAAGATTTTTGAATATTTTTAAACAGTTGCACATTTTTTCTGAAGAAAAAAAAGAGGCCTTTAATACAATGTTGCTTGAACTTCCAGACAACATTGTAGAGGTATTAGGCTCTCTTCCTGGAGGCACGCTCCTACAAGACTATCTAAACGAAATCGGCGAAAAACTAGATGGAAGAAAAAGAACAACTGTTACCAAAACATCTTTTGAAACAGACACTAGTGCAATATTAGAAAATGCCAAAAACCAAGCAGAGCAAACTACATTACCTCAGGCAAATGTATCTGCTGGACAGATGATAAACAATGATAATTTTGCAAAAATTTTGGCAAATAGCTTGGCTGCATCTAATGCCCAAATTATAAAAGAGCTCCAAAACGCCAAACCATATACCGCACCTGTGCAAGCAACCTCTACAGACGGAACACCACTTACACTTGTTGCAGACGAATCCTTTACAAAAATTATATCTGACTCTATTGCCTCAGCTATTACTAACTCAGAAGCAAAAAGACAAGAAGATAACACAATCATTGCAAAATCTTTTATGGACTTGCAAAACAACTTGAGCAAACTTATTGAGCAAAATAATCAGGTTAAGGCAACTTCTGTTAGCAGTAATGATGGTAACGTTAATTCTATGCTACAAATAAAAGACATTGTAGATGACTTAATAAAGTCTCAATCTAAACTACTGCAAGAAACAACTGCCAATCAAAAAACTGAGCTTTTAGAGGCAATCTCTTTGGCTATTAGCGAAAGCAGTAAACAATCTTCGCAATCACTAAAAGAACTGTTTGCTAGCAACGGATCTGATGATCCATCTTCGCCAATACCAATTACTTATGCATCGTCTTCTCCTAAAAATGCACAAAATATTGCATCTATGGAATCAGCTCTAAAGGCACAAGGCAAAGAGTTTTCTTCAATCATTGCAGAGGTTCTAAAAGAAAACCAAAGTAACTCTATGCAAACTATTATCAAAACAATTGAAGGACTACACAAAGACTCTGGTAATAGATTTGAGCAAAGAGCAGACAATATTAATGTTGAAAAAATCATGCAAATGCAGGCAAATTTGTTTAAACAAATTACAGAGCATCAAAGCAGAGATTTTTCTATACTCATCGGCAAGGCATTAAAAGAAAGTCAAAAACAATCTGCAGAGGCATTAGCGGCCGCATTAGCCAAACTTCAGCCAATGGCACCAAGTGCAATGCCCGCTTCTCATCCAGATAAAAATCCAGATGTGTATAATGACAGTAATATACAAGAAAACCCTTTTGTTGAAGAAACAGTTGAGCAAGTTGCATATGTGAGCGAAGAAGAAAATGTAACTTCTCAAAATAATAATTCTAATAAAAAGAAAAACAAAAAGAAAAACAAAAAACAACAGTCAGAAAATAATAGCGAAGACAAAAAACAAAGCATTAAAGATAAGTTTGCAAGCTCTTTGGGAGCAATTGCTGATCTTGTTCATGGGCAAGAAGAGAGCTCAAATGAAGAAGATGATTTATCAATGCAAGAAAATGGCTTTGACTTTGACAATAAAGCAAGTTCTGAAAGCACAGAGAGCGTAACAGAAAGCATTTTTGATACAGATTTTGCAAATATTGGCAACACAGATGACGACCAAGATTGGGGCTGGGGATTTGGTAGCAGTGATAATGTTTTTTCTCAAACACAAGATGTTAGCGAACCTGTTGTGGCAGAACTTGTTGAAGAACCTAGCTTGCCAGAAAGCAATCAAGAAGAGAATCCTTTTGACCAATCTAGCACAATATATGATGTTGATGCTGACGAAAATGTAGAAGACATAATAGCTAGTAGTTCAAACGATATAGAAATTGTTGATAAATCAGAAGAAGAATGGGAGTGGGAATATG
>CAYJKS010000009.1:0-10348 GCA_964370705.1 uncultured Azospirillaceae bacterium | reverse complement strand
AGGAAGCTCCTGAAGGACAAGAACTAGCAGAAGGCGAAGAATGGGAGTGGGAATATGAGGAAGCTCCTGAAGGACAAGAACTAGCAGAAGGCGAAGAATGGGAGTGGGAATACGAAGATAGTGTTGATGCTACAAACTCATTAGAATTGGCCCAAGTCGATGACAATGCTCAATATATTGACGTGATGGCAGATATTATCCCAACATTTGTTCTAACGGGTTTAGATAACAAAAACTTTATAGATCCATATGTTGATAATCGTAATATAATTTAATAAAACTAAAAGAAAAGAATTTACAAAAGCTACTGTCTAAATTAAAGTGTAGTAAAGGAGCAAAAAAATGGAAACAACGCAGACATCTGCCTCAGACTTATGGTATGTAGATAATTATATCTTGCTAAAAGATTATTACGATAGAACCATATCTCGTATTGCCGCCAGATGTGTTCGTAGTGGCAATATTGCTATGGAAGAATATCCATTTTATGGCTATATTCTTGACGTGCTAGAAGAAATTAGCGAAGTCGGAGACTATATTACAAAAACCAAATCGCTTTATCCAGTCGTTGAAAAAAAAGTTGCAGGCGGATTTGCTGGATTTGAGAAAAACTTGGCAGAATATAAAGAAGAACTAAGAAGAAACTCATCGCCAGATATGATAAAAGATGATGGCAAAGAAGTAGAAAAAATGAAAGAAGCACTCGGACTGCTTGATAAATCTGCAGACCCAACTGTTGGTGCTGGTATGGGAATTAATCAACTTGTAGATAAGCTGATGAAAGAAAACTCTATCAAAAGTAATTTTGATGAAGAAAATGAAGAAAATAATTCATAAAATAAAAAGGTTGTAGTTAATGCTAAAAATAAAAAGAACAAATCTAATCGCAGTTATTTTACTTGCATTATTGGTAACAAGTTGCAAAAAGAATTATCCAATGCCTCCAATGCCAGTCCAAATTGCTGTTGATCCAAGAGCAGAGGCAAAAGTGGTGCCATTGCAAGATCCTAATATGATTAGAACATCAGAAGGAGCAAACTCTTTGGATTTGGAGAACCCATTACGTTGTAACGTTAATTGGGAAACCCAAAACATGATAACAACCCTGCCTTATAACCTCAAAGCGTTTAACCTAACAACAAATGGCATCAATCAACCGCTGCCTCGTTTTGAAGTTACTGGATTTTCTTTTGACACAATGCCTGCAGAAAAAGCATTGCTTAGACTAACAAAAGGCGCTGGGATTAAGCTTGTTGCCAAAGATGGTCCATACACAAGCATATCTGCAGAAAATTTGCGTGGTGGCATACAAGAAGTTATAGAAATGATTACTAGTGCTGCAGAAATATATTACTCATATGATGCAAATACAAAAACCCTTACTTTAAGCCGCAAAGCAAACTTTACGCTATATGTGCCAAAGTCACAACCAATTATATTGGCGCTATTAGACGTTATTAGAGGTGCTGGAATTACAAATATCACAACAGACTGGGCAGATTATTCTATTACGTTTGATGGCGATTATGAATTAAGAGAAAAAATAGAAAATCTATTGTCATATTTTGAGAATAATCCAACCCTTATTACTTATGATGTTAGCGTGTTTACTATTCATCCTCATGACCCAAAAACTAGCACAAGATGGCAAGACTTGGTAGAAATATTTGACTTTGGAACAATCAGAACAGCAAAAACTGGCGTTATTGGACGTGTTCTTACAACATCTAATGACCTAAATGTGAGCGAGCTAGAAAAATTTATTAGCAAAAAAGCAGCTGTTGTTAAACGTTCTGAAGGAAAATTTGTTGTGCCAAACCTTTGGTTGTCTAGATTTGATGTTGGAAAATGTATGAAAACACGTATTCCAGAAGCTCAAATTTCTTTGTTAGCAAAATCTTCTCTTATGCCTCAAAATAGAATCTTCTCAGATATTACTATTGAAGGAACAAACGGACAAATTACTCAGTTTAACATTAGAAGCAAACTTGGTGAAAACTTTTTAATTATTGGTATCCCTAATGAGATCTTTGGGACAGAGCACAAAAAATCTGAAACCGTAATATTTATGGTTCCAAGAATCATTAGAACAATAAAAAAACAACCATCTTCTTCTAACTAAATAAGGATATTAAAATGAACGATACTACAAATAATAACTCAGGAAATATGCAACTGAAAATGAAGAAGATTAAAAGACCCATTAAAAGGCCTGCTGCACCTAACAGCACAAATCATATTTCTGTGCCTCCTAGAGAAAAAGAAGCTCCTTTTACAAGAAGTAATGTTAGTAATTCTCCTGCAAATAGTGTAGAACCTGCATCTTTGAACAATTCAAATTCTAATCCTTTTGACATTGATTCTTTCTTAAAAGAAAACAGCTTGCCAGCAATGCACCCAAAAGCAATTGATGCAAAAAATGATACTATTGAACAAAGCTTTATTAGAGATGAAGATGTTAATCTTGCCCCAATTAGCCTAAAAGAAAAATTGATGGTTGGAAAGTATTTTACAAATATGGCTATTATTGCAACAGCGTGTATTTGTTTTGTTATTGGTATTATCTTTGCTCAAATGGCATTTGACGCCCCTACAGCTGTTCAAAGTGGCTTGCAAGGTATTGTTGTTAATACAGAAGTGCCAAGAGGCAGAGCAAGATGTGGTATTGCAGAAAGAACTCAAGGCTGTATCTTATATATTATGAATCCACAAAGACAAAACCTTGATGGTAGAGACTTTTATGATCTTGCGTCTCAGCTAACTGGTAGACAAAGATTTATGATAGAAACTGGCAATATGCGTTATTCAAAAATGAAGATAAAACCAGGTGAAATTGCTCAAATAAATATTCCACCATTACAATAAAAATTTAGAGCCTTTATAAGGCTCTTTTTTTTGACTTTTATTATTTGCTTTACCTTTATTGATATTACCCAAAAAAAACTCCCCTTTTATAGGGGAGCAATTTTTAAGTAATCTCGGTTACTGCACGCAGGTTGCCATCTCTATTGATTTGCACTACTCTTAGTTTTTTGCGCATTTCTTCAATAGTTTTGCGTCTGTCAATTGTAGGATTGTCATGAGCAATACGGTCAACAAATGCCTCATAAGCTGCAGAAGAACTCTCGGCGTGGATAGTTGCTAAACAGTTGTCGTGACCAGACCCCATAAGCTCCCACAATGCACCAGCGTTCTTTGTAGAAATCTCTCCACCAATAATCGCATCGGGAGTAAAACGCACAACCAAGTCAATAATCTTGGCATAGTTAAATGTGTTTACTTGCTCTGTTCTGGACATAATCACGTGAACACGATTTTTGTGCGGAACAATCAACTCTCTTGCGTCTTCAATAGTTATAATTCTTTTTTGAATATCTAAAATTTTTAGCAAATTGTTCAAAAAAGTAGTCTTACCTGTTGAGGTTGCTCCAGATACTAATATGTGATCACCTCTTTTTATACTCAAAAGTAATCTCTCGTAAGGATCTTCAGGATCTTTTATTTGCTTAAGCTGATTAACTTCTCGCAACTTGCCGCCTTGAATTAAGCCATAATCACCCAAGCCAAACGCAACGTCATCACTATGGACACGGATTGTTAAAGCAATACCACCTGTTAGGTCGCCTTTGTCATACATAACATTCCTTCCACAAATTGCAGAAAAACGGTGCTCTCCTGGAATGGTCGCATAAACAACAGGAGTACCAGAAACTGGATCAAAAGGCAACTCGTAACTATTTGCAACAATGTGTAGCAAATCTACCAAATATTCTTTGGTTAATTTCTCATCCTTATACCTTACCCAAGGATAAGCCCTTTTGCCTCTTAGTCTTAGCCAGACTTCGCCTTCTTTGTTAATCGCAAGCTCTTCTATGTTATCTTGGTTATACCAATATGATAATGGGCGTAAAACTGATTCTAATACCTCAAAGCTCATACTAATCTCCTAAAATAACTGTGGAACACTATTGTTTGACTTGCCTGAAGATGCAGCCGACCCTCCGCTAGAAGGTGGTGGTGGAGGAGTTGCTCCAACCATTGGGTTTGCTGCTTTTTTAGGTGTGTCATCTATAAGAACCGCCGTTGGCTGAGCCTCTGTGCTTTGAGATTCATACAAAACTTGTGATTGAGCATTTTTATTTTGACGATCTACGGCATCTCTTGCAATTCTGTCTTGTGCAGCTTGGTCATCAATAAATACGTCTGGTGTTGCGTCATTTGTAGAAACATCTGCTTCTCTTTCTGCTGTTCTAAGCCACAAGTCAATATTTGGATAAACAATAATTCTTGTTCCAGCAGGAATAAACGTTAATGGTCTGATGTTTGTTTTATCTGCCAAAATTTCATTAAAAATATTGTTCATCTGATCAATAAAGTTCTCTCTAGCGTCATTTGCTGCTTGCTGACGAGATGTTTCTGTCTCGCCATCAGAATTATCATCTGTGGCAAATATATAGCTAGTTGCACTAGTTAAAACAGTTGTTAGCAATGGCAAAGAGTATTTTTTGAACAATTGTTGATCCAAATAACCTAAAGCTCCGCCACGGCCTTGTGCGTCTCCAGTTATTCCTTCAAACACAAATATCATACCGTCTGGGCGAACAAGTCTTTCCCAAGTAATTTGAATTTTTGCAGACTCAGAGGCTGTTTCTTTAGAATCAGATACAGAGCCAAGTGTTCCCATAATACGGCTACCAGCTGGAACAATAATGTTTCTACCTTCTTCGGCATAAATATTACGCTCAACAAAAGCTGTTACTGGAGCAGGATTGCTACTGTCTATTGATCTTGCTATAACCGCTGGAATAGGCTTGTCGGCAAATATCATCTCGCTCATATCAACTCTCCAAGAAGATATTGCTTTTTGCACACCTTGCTCATCCCAGTTCTTTTGGTAACCATCAAAAGCCGACATATTTACATTAGTGCTAATCTTACCAACAGACATGTTTTTGCGTCTTTCTCCTTGCGCAGTAGAAAGCGCCGCAGATCTTTGTTGGTCATATCTCTCTCCTGGTCCGTATCCACCACCTGGACCGAGGTTACTGCTTCCGCCAGATCCTGACCCAGTTCCATAAGCTCCACCTTCGCCAAATGTTCCACTTGGAACAAACATCTCGTTTTTGCTCGTAGTTTTTGCAGCTTCTTCTATTCCAATCAAAGAGCCTTCTTCATCTACCACCAAGCCATCTGGCAATACTCGACCAACAACGTCTCCGTCTTTGTTTATTACTCTACCGTCTTCTAAAATATCTCCCAAATACTCACCGTCTGGGGTTAAGGCAATATTTAGAGATCTGCGGTATTTGGACTTGTCTAGCTCAACTACTTTTGCCCCAACTTCAGGCAAAGGTTCTTGTGAGGCACTTTTGCCCTCTAACGCTATGGCATTCTCATACCAATCTATTTTAACATCGCCAATAATAGAGTTGTCTAAGCCCAAAGCTACTCCATTAGCATCTAGTGTGCCAATAACATTACCACTAGCATCAACAATTGTGCCGTCTTTAGTTGCATAGCCAATAACATTTCCTGCTTTATCATAAATAGGTTTTCTGCTATCTAGATCAAAATACTGCAAAAAGTGAGCAACTGCAACAACATTGCCATCTGGAGATAAAATGTTACCGCCAACATCTAGGCGTCCCACTATGTCATTTTTTTGATTAACGACTTCACCATTTATCTTTAGCTCACCAACAACAATATTAAGATTATCTCTAACATAAAAATCTCTATTGCCTCTAGCTATTACTTGCATATTTGTATCTAGCAAGAATCCTTTTTGTAATTTGCCTAAATTTTGGTTAATAAAAGAAATAACATTACCGTCTGATGTTATGTAGCCTTTTGCATAACCATTTGTGTCATAAACATACATATCATACAAAGCATAGCCCACAGTTTGATTGTTTAGGATAACGTTACCGTTAACATCTACATTACCAACAACTTTTTTGCTATTGTCAACAACCTCACCATTGCTTAGAACCTGACCCATTAGTTTGTTGTTATTGTCAAAAGCATATCTATACTTAAACATTATACCAATTGGCATGCCTGTTTTGGAGTTTGCAGAATCATCTGGCCTTATATATCCAATAACCTGACTTTCTTGATTTATAATTGCACCATTAAGGGTTGTGCGACCAATAATCATATTGCCAAAACTCATTACAGTATTTATCTCTACTGCCTTACCAATTAAGGCATTGTCTTGGTTATAAAGTCTGTTTTGAATATCTACGCAACCCAAAATCTCATTATTATAGTTTATAACCTTACCGCTAGCTGATATTAGTCCAATAATATTGCCATTATAATCAACGACACTGCTTGGGTTAATGGCATATCCCGATATATTTCCAGCTTCGCTTGCAATTTGCATATTGGCAAGAATCTTGCCCATACTAACTTCTCTAAAGTTTCTAACATTGCCATCTGGACTAACAACTCCCAAAGAAACACATTGGTTGTCAACCGCTGGAAAATAACCAACACTACCACCTAGCAATGCTCCTGTATTGTCTAAGGCAATATCTCTCGAGTTTATTTTGCCAATCATAGAGCCGTTTAAGTCTCTTATTTGCCCATAGTTATTAATATAACCCAACAATCCTCCAGAATAGCTTATTGCTAGCTCTTTTGTTTCTGCTCTACCAATAACGGGCATTTGTGCTATAGAAGAATTTGTCTCAGAAATTATTGAACTATCTGGCAAGACTTTGCCCAAAGGGTTAAACTTAGAATCTAACACCAAGTTAGTTGCAGATAAGCTTCCTAAACTATTACCATAAGCATCTACAGCGTAGCGTGCGTTTATAACTTTACCCAAAACAATGTTGCGCTCATCAATATTAAAACCATATTGTGTTATTTTGCCAACAGTTGGTGCTCCTTTGTTTAATAATTCTCCAGTAGGATATAAAACAGAAATTATATCTCCAGATAAACCATATATATTACCCAAAGAAACTGATGCTCCCTCAATAACTCCGTCTGAATTATAAACATAGCCCAAAGGAGATACTACCCTTTTTTCTTCGCCCACTACAAGCGATGAGCTAATACCTGTTAACCCTTGATAAACATCGTTATTACTAAAGACAACTTTTTCACCAAAAGTTGTGCCGACTACTCTACCATTATTGTCATAAGCTGTATTAGAAATCATATAGCCTAAAGGTGTTCCACTAAGACTAATAACCTGAGCGTTTCTTAGACCATGTGCGCGCATACCACCCTTATAGTCAAATATTGGACCAGAGGTTATAACTTGGCCAATTCTTTCTCCCTTATCGTTATATGCAACAGCTCTTGCACCTAATTGTCCAACAACTTCTCTACCTAATGCAATATTACCTTGAGGCAAAACCCTTCCGGCATATTTTCCGCTATTATCAGAAAGGGTTGCAGCAATCTGACTGCCCTCTTTATTAACAATACTTCCATCTGCTTGCATATAACCCATAAGCTCTTCTTTGGCATAAACCTCGCCATTATATGCAACAAAACCCATATATTTGCCCATATTGTCAAAAGCATACCCAGATTTAACTACTCGACCAATAACCTTATTTGCTTCATCATAGGCAAAACCATTTGCCTTAATATAGCCAATAACCTTACTGTCAAAATCTGTAATCTTTCCGCCAGGTGTAACGCTTCCAATAAACCATTTTAGATGACAATAGTTTGCCGTCTAGGCTATATTCATTGCCAATTTGTCTATATGCATATCCGTCTGGAGAAATAAAACCGATTGTTTGGCCTTGAAGATTAGAATATAAACCGTCGCCAGTCAAGCGTCCAACCGTTTCTCCTGTGTCAGAATAAACCAATCCAGGAAACAATATAGAACCTAAAATACTAAAATTATCATTTACAACCAAACCATTTGGCAAAGCTTTTCCTATTATTTTTCCTGTAGAAAGTCTTACTGTGCCGTCATTATTAACTTTGCCTAAAGGGCGATTGTCATTGCCAATAGCAATACCTTGAGGAACCACTCCACCAATTAGCTCATCTTTGAAGTTCAAAATCAAAGAATCTGCCGTAATATTACCAATTAATTGGTTATTAAAACCAACAACCTTACCATCTGGAATAACCTTTCCGATAATATCGCCATTAAAATCTATTGCCGTAATCTCTTGAGAAAAAGCATTAGATATGCCACAAGCAAAGCATAAGCAAAATGCTACTAAATTACAAAAAGTTCTTGATAGTATATTGATTTTTAGTCTCATTAATTCCTCCGATTTTTAGCAACTTCTTGTAAAGCATAACCTGCAACTTGCTTGTCTAAGTTAACAAAAGAGCCATTATTCTTCATATAGCCAAGTATTTTACCCTCTTTGTCAACAACCTCTCCTTTTGCGTTTAGACGTCCTGCATATTGGCCGTTATTGGTCAAAATTGTTGTGCCAATTTTATATGTTCTGCCCAAAATTGAACCAGTGTCGTCAATCACTAAGCCCGAAGACAAACTTTTGCCAATAATAGCTCCTGCATTGTCAACAATAGAACCATCTGCTAGAACTATGCCAACAACTTTATCTGCATAATCTATAACCAAATCTCCGCTAACAACTTCGCCAATTAGCTTTCCTGAGTTATTGATTACGTTGCCGTCTGACAAAACCCTACCAATAGCAATATTAAGCAAATCAATCACGCTACCATCTGGCATAACTGCACCAATTATATTCCCGCCAAAATCAATTACAGCACCTCTTTTTAGTAGGCTTAGATTTTGATCGGTGGAGCCACCTGGCAAAATTGCCGTAATTTGATTGTTTTTTAGGTCAATTACGTCGCCCAAAGAGTTAACTCTACCTTTGTAGTTACCCCATATATCAACCACAATATTTTCTGGAACAACCTCGCCAATAACCGTATTTTTATTATCTAGAACTTTAGCATCCGCTGTTACCTTGCCTACGCTAGAGCCATCTAAGCTTAATACTCTGCCGTCAGATAAACTATATCCCAAAAGTGAACCATCATACCCAATCGCTGCACCTCTTTTGGCAACCGCTCCACTATATACACCATTTTGATTATAAAAAATTCCTTTAGAATCAACTTTGCCTAAAAGCACGCCAAAACGATTTATAACTTGTCCGTTATAATAAGACTTGCCTATTGTCTTACCCAAAAAGTCTACTACTTGCCCTGTTGGAACTGGCTGCCCTAACGTCTTATTATAAAAACTCATGCCATCGCCATAAAACTTACCCATAGATACGCCGTTACTATCATAAACATATCCGTCTGGGAATAATGAACCAATTGCACCGCCTTGAGAATCAACGATTATATTTTGGTTTTTTAGAGCAACACCAACAATTTGATTATTTTCATCTACCAAAACATTGTGAGCCAATAGTTTTGCCGCAGGCTTGCCTCTATAAGACACTCTACCTGTTTGGTTTACCCTATTTAAAAAATTGCCTTCTAAATCATAAGCATAAATATTTTCTAGAACCCTACCAACATAGCCACCGTTTTTATCAAAAACATCACCATAAGCACCTACACAACCTACTGCTTGTCCTTGCGGAGAAAAAACCAAACCATTAGCAACAATTTTGCCCAAGAAATTACCGTCATAAGACAAGGCTATTCCCGATTTAGAAACACCGCCAACAACTTCTCCGTCTTCGCTCAAAACAGTGCCGTCTGGGTTTACACAACCAACATAAGTTCCGTTTTCTGATCTAACAATGCCGTCCGTTCCAACTTCTCCAATCAATGTACATTTATTGTCAAATGCCTGGCCAGGAGTAACAACCTCGCCAATATAATCTCCATTTTGACTAACTATAACACCGTCTGCTGTGACTTTGTAATCTGTTTCTTGATTGCCGATGCGAATGATGCCGTCTTTTTCTAGATAACCAACATTTTTACAACCCAAGCCAACAACCAAACCGCCTCTAACTAATTTTGCAACTATCTTTGAGCCTGAAGGAGCCTTGACCAAACCGTTTGACATAACTCTACCAACAACCAAGCCTTCTTTACTCTCAACAGATCCGTTGCTTTGAATAGTTCCCAAAAGCTCTCCTTGAGGGGTTATTGGAATAAGCTGCTCTTGTATCAACTTACCCAAAATTGCTTGTGTGCTATTAACAACGTTGCCATTCTCATCAACATAGCCAATAATATTGCCGTTTTCGTCATAAACTTCGCCGTCTTTGCCATAATAGCCCAATAGCTTACTGTTTTTATCTAGTATAATATTTGCAAAGCCAGCAACCTCGCCAATAACATTGCCGTTTAAGTCAACTATTCTACCATCTGGAAGCAACTTACCAATGACGTTACCATTAAAGTCTACAAC
>CAYJKS010000008.1:0-17561 GCA_964370705.1 uncultured Azospirillaceae bacterium | reverse complement strand
ATTACCTCACCAACACCTAACTTGTCAATTATGCTCGGCTGTTGGAAGGCACACAAATAGGCCTGACGCTTTTTACGCCCTTCTTGCAAACCAATAATAAAATAGTCTCTAAACATTGGGTGCTTTAACATTGGCGCGGTCTCATCAATCATAATCAATGACGGAACCCCTCTTTCTCCAGTTTCTGACTGAATACGGTGCATAATATAACTAATAACCGCAGGTGCCAACATCTCGTCTTCAAATATATGCGTAAAATCAAAAGACGTCATACGTTTTGAGTGTAGGTCCAAATTGTCGTTATCGGAGTTAAAGATATTGCCATATTGATCTGGATTTATCCATCGGAACAACTCTCTTCTCATATTCCCTGTAGGAGAAAAACAACTCTTATAAAGATTTGTCATAACCCTTTCTTCTGGACGCAAATATTCAAAAGCAGTTGTTACAGCTCTGGCTATTTCTTTTTCTGACAAGGCATCGTCTACCATAGTAATAGCCTTCATCCATCTACGCAAAAACGCCTTATTTGCAGGAGTGTTAGAAGAGTCAAATGGGTTTAGTGATACATTTTTTTCATCACCATCAAAACCAATATATGCACCACCAACAGCTCTAGTAAATATCTCTGCACCTCTGTGTCTGTCAAAGAAAAACACCTTCAAGTCTGGGTGACGCATTGCTTGCCCTGCCAAAAATGTTAGCAAAGTCGTTTTACCTTGCCCTGTTGGACCGATAATACAACAGTGAGCAACTGCAGATTCTTCTGAAGATACATGAAACTGAAAACGATAAGCTGAGCCAGAAGTTGTCCTAAACACACTAATTGCACCAGGACCCCAGTCACTCTTACCAAAACCTTCTGAAGGCTTGTCAAAAGAAACAGCTACTGCAGCCACCCTTGACAAGTATCTATATGTTCTTGGATAGGTTTCATACGTTGGAAATTGATTAAAAAATGTTGCCTGAGTTACCCAACCTTCTCGAACAGGAGTAACACCAAACAACCTACAAATACGCTGAACTTCACCCTCAGCAAAATCTATTTCTTCTAAAGAATCACCTTTAAGGATTACTGTCATAGAATATTCTGTTAGAGCTTGATAATTTATGTCACTATTTTCGATTGCCGATAACGCCTCTCCGTATTGATCAACAACATCTGGAGAAAAACTTGTAACAGCAGCGTTTCTTTGCTGTTGCAAGAGCAAGGCTCTGGCATTAGGCTTAAAAATAGGCTTTATGTTGTGTAACAATGTAAGTTCGCAGTCAATAGACATCAAAGAAAGTATCATCGACTCGTCCATATAATCTGCCGCTGTTTTTAGCCCCATAGAAATTGCAAATTTTTCTTTATCTCCAGAAAAAAACTTAACCAAACCATCTTCACCTGTAAAATGAATATGATCAGCAGTTAGCATCTCATTAAGCATCGCCCCCTCAGAGGCTCCAACCTTAGGAATAGGCTTTGATAATGGACTACAAATACGACTAAAAACATAAAAAGGACTATTTTGCGGAAGACTTCCCTCACTCTCGCTCATAGTTCTAATGCCATATTCGCTCAAAATTGCCAAAAGAGTTTGTGAAGCATAGTTTAAATCTCTTAAAGCATCTGGACGATCTGGAACAGAAATTACAATGTAGTGACCGTTGCTATATACCCTATTTAATGTGCTTTGCCATGTATAAGAAATTTCTTCTAAAATAGGCTTATCAAATGTGCCAATAATATCTTCTGGCGGTATTCTTTCTCGAAGGGTAATAACTCTACAAACAATTTGCAAATCAGACATATTGTCTATCCATGATTTTCTGGCTTCAAGCATAGCAAAGTTTTTTTCTTCTGTTGCAAAAGACAAGTCTATTCCATCTACCTTAAACACACGTGCAAAAGTCCCATTATAGCAGCGAATCGTCATACCGTCTGACAATAATTTATTAAACGGCAAAAAGTCCGACACTTTTGACTCACTTGGTTGAGGCAATATAATATGACCAAAACGAGTTACCCAAAAACCTGCAAATGCAGCAGCAGAAACAAAGCCAATTATTGCAACAATAACCTCTTTGCTGCTCAAACCTTGAACAAATACATTAAAAAAATCGAAATTAGGGTACAAATTTATTCCCCTTTACTTTATATAAATTTTTACTTACACGACGAGTTTGCCCATATGATTGCACCATATTTGAGATGTGAGGCTCTTTTACTCCCCACAAAATGATAATGCCATGAACAATCACTATACTAATAACAAATATTAACGGGTTTATATCAAACGAAGCTATAGAAACAAACATTATCGGAAACTGTATACCAACATTGATTAACACAGGCAAAAAAGGAGCCCATAATATTTTTGGGGGCATCGCAACTGCTTTTAGCACTGGCTCTCTCATATAATCCTCTTCTTTACATAATATTGTTATCTAAACTCAACTTTACAAGAAAAGTTTTTTTATTGCAACAACAAAAGCTAAATTTTATAAAAACGGCTTTTACTTAAAAAAATATGCCATTAAAATAATGGCATATTTTTGTTTTGATTAAAGGTAAAGCTACTTGTCAAACCAGCCGCTAACTCCCTCTGCAGCACCAACACCTCTACCCAAAGAGTTAGAAACATCATTAACCTCTCCAGTAACACCTGTTGCAACGCCAACAATATTAGAAGTTATCTCTCCAAGAGTTTTAGCATCTTCATTATCAGGGTTTGCAAGCCCATCTGTGTAGTTTTGCCCAATTGCAGAGCCTGCACTAGTAATACCTGCACCAGCACTATTTGTTAAATTATGAAGATCTTTACCAGCGTTAATAACATTTTTTGCATCTTGTAAGAAGTTACCACTAAAGTCCATGTTCTCAACAATTGCTGTCCCTGTTTCTATGGCATCTTTAACATCATTAGCCGCACTAATAACAGTAGTTGCCGTATTATAAGCAGTAACACCTTCTTCAACAACAACACTTATACCATCTTTAATTTTTTGCCAAGATGTGCGGTCATCTATCTCTCCTGTTCCAGTCAAGCCAGGCAAATTGCCAATTCCAGACAAACCATCTTCTCCTAATGCAGAAACAGGAACAAAACCAATATCAAGCGGAGCTATTGGCTCTAGCACTTCACGCTCACCTAACACTTCTTCTTCAACAGTTTCTTCGTCAATCATAGGAACGCCTTTTGACTCAATAATATCTGCTTTAGGGCAATTGTCACCACATTCACCAAACAAAGCGTCATCCTGAGAAGTAAAGTCAGAACTCAAGTAATGACCATATTTTAGAGTAACACCCGGCTCTTGAGTAAAATACTCAACAAAAGGTGTTATCATAGAAAGCAAGAACAAACTAAAAGCAATTGTTCCCAAATGCTTAAAGCTAATTTTGTTAAAAATTGCAGCAAAGGCAAAAGCAATCAAGCCAAAACCAGCCAAAACATATACAATTTTTCTAATATCTGCTAAGCTAGTTGTGACCTTACAGGCTATTGTTGAAAAAACATCTCCCTGACCACCACCAGAAACACCACAAACAAACTCTGAGGCCAATGTAGCATCTGGAAGCATCAAGAACCCAAATGTTAATACACCCATCAATAAGGATATATTCTTTTTATTTTTTGCGTCTAGTATTTTTTGCATAACACCCTCCAATATCCTTATTATTCTTTACCAAGATTTGCATCATCACCACTAATAAGAGTGTCAGATATAACATCTGAGCTAATAACGTCTCTTTCTACCATGTAGTTAATTAAGCCGGCAGTTAGCGAGATAACCATCAAACCAATTATTATAGCACTCAACCACTTCCAGTTAAAGTTGCCAAAAAAACCACCTATAGCAATTGCAACAATACCAAATCCAGATACAGCAAAGATTATCTCTCTCATACCTTGAAATATTTGTCCGCCTCTTGAGATTAGGTCACCAAACAAACCGCTAGTAGCTGTGGCATCTTGCGCCCAAACATTAGTTGCAAATAAAATTGAAGAAATAATAAAAGCAACCAATGATAAAATTGTAAGTTTCTTTAATTTTATGTACAACATCTTCTTTTCCTTTTCTTATTAGATTTGTGAGTAGGGGCACATATATTTATATGAACCCCACCCCATTTTAATCAACAGATTACACACCAAATGTATCTGTTACGCCAGTTCCTGCTTTTGAACCAGCTGCATATTGAACAACTGCGTTAGCAGCAGCCAAAATCGCTAGACCCACAGCCAATGCTGAGAACCATTTCCAGTTAATTTTACCAAAAATAGCCGCAAAAGCAACACCAACTAGACCAAAACCACCCAAGATAAAGATGATTGTTCTAACTGCTTCAAAAACGTTAGATGTTTTTGAGCTAGCTTTTGTCATTATACTTTGAGGATCGTTAGCGAAAGCATCACCAACAAAAGCAACAGATACAAAAAGTACCATAACTGCTAATGTCCAGATATTTCGTTTTATAAATTGCATTGTTTTTCTCCTTTAATTAATTAAAAGTATCTTTGTACTATTTTAGAATAGCTTATTTTTTACAAAAACTCCAGCTTTTTTTGTCAACTCGCCGACAAGATAAGGTATTGTTTTTGCTCACAAAAATCCCCTGTAACAAAAAATTCATAGTTAAAACAAACCCATAATCACAAAATAGCCTCAAAAAAAGAATCCACCAAACCATGTTGGTAGATTTTTGTCTTTTTGCAAAAAAATAATAAAAAAAAGATTAACAGCCTCTGGATTTATTTAATTATATTCTTGCTTATTCTTATATTTTGAATTATGTTACCCAAATGAGGGGTCAAAGGATGAAGAAAAAGACTTTAAAAATATTTATTAATAGCTTTGCTGTATCTCTATTTGCAATATGGACTGCAAATGAGTTACTTGTGCCTGAAACAAGCTTAGGTGTTAGCAACGAAGTCCCAGAAAAAAATATTTCTTTGTTTTTTTTGGGTGAAGACAATCCATATTCTGGTATTCATGCTCAAACAATCAAAAAATCTACATTGTCTACCATAGCAAAAAAAGATGCCAATCACATTGAGATTGATGACAATCTTTTTACATGGGAAGAAGCAAAAGGTGCAGGTCAAGAAAATGACGAAAACACAGAATTGTTAAGCGAAGACTTTATCCCGATAATATATTCAAATAATATCATCACAAAAACAGATACTTCTAAAAAAATTGCAAGCATCGAATCGATAGCCCCTAAAACAGACATAAACGAAGCAGAAAAAGCTATTGAAGCTATTGTTAGTGAGCTTGATATTACTAGCGACGAACAGGTAGAGCTTGCAAACATAACTCAAGACCTTGTTATTGAGGACACTTATAATGAGAACGACATACTAGAGCAAGAGATTGCTCAAAGTGGCGACCAAATTCTGCAGGCAGAAGCAGCTATTCCTTTAGAAGAATCTTCATGGATTGCCGTTGATAATGATGTTGACATAACGGACTTTGCTCCCGATACACAAGTTGCAACAACTCAAAAAAATATTGAACTTAGTGCAAGCAATATATCTATTGATGCACAAACTCCTGCATCCGAGAGCTGGGTTCAAATGAGCGAAACTACGCAAACTGACAATCCTTGGGATATTGCAGAAGGTCCAAAACACAGAAAAAACAACAACGACTTAGACAATAATTCATATAGTGATGATCAAAAAAATAAAATTGTTGCAGACTTATCTCCGCAAAGAATACAACAATCTGGTAGCGTGCAAGTTGCAGACATGGCAAAAAATATACTTATTCCAATCCCTGATGATATTATGAATTCAAAGAACTTGACTCCCAAATTGGTTTCTACAAAAAAACAAGAAGATGATGGGCAAGCAGAAGTTGACAAAGAAGGCGCCGATGTAGTTTCTTTTGAAAAGGCAGGGGGCAAAGAAGAATCGGCTGACAAACCAGGTATATTTAAGAGCATTGCATCCATTTTTGCATCTCCAGAAGATGATCTTGTTGTAACTGGGGCAAAAAAGAAATCCTCTTCAAAAAATGTAAAAAACAAAATCAAAAGCATATTCTCTGGGCTAAGTGCTTCAAAAGATGAAAATGAAGAAAAAATATTACCAACAGAAATGAAGTTGTCTTTTCAACCTGGCAGAGCTGAAATCTCTGGACAAACATTAAGATGGATAGAGGCTTTTGCAATCACAGCGTCAAAAGATTATGACATCTTTTTAGAGGTTAGAATCGGCAAAACACAATCTCTTAAATTGCAAGACAAGAGACTTAATTTGCTTTATCACATATTAACTAGCAAGGGCGTGTCTCCTAGAAAAATTAAGATTGTTCTTACTTCTAGAGAGCCAAACTCTTTTATTATTAGAACTTTTAAGATAAATAACGAACTTAACCAAGATACAAAGGAAGAAACTGATATAGAAAGGATGTACTATCAACGATGGTAAACAAGAACTGCTTGATTATTTTTTTTCAATATGTATTATAGAATTAAACACGTGAATAAAAACAGCTTAGGAATTATAAAAATGAACTATAGATCTATTGTATTAGCTAGTTTTATGGGCTTATTACTAACAACAGGTTGCTCACACTTTGGTCATTACAATTATAACCAACCAGTGCAACAAGATATGCCTGTAACTCAATCAACCTGCCCTAAAGGACAATATCCTTCATCGGGCGCTACTGGGTGCACTCCAGGTGATGACTTTGTAAACTATACAAAAGTTGCATCTGATTATAGACAATATGGAGAAAGAACACCTCGTGATCATATGATTGTGCAAACAGGTGTTGGTAGCAACCTATCTTCAACAATCCCTCCTACAATAGAAGGAGAGGTTATTGAGTATGAAGAAATTATTGAAGAAAGCGATGCAGATAGTTCATCTAATGACGGTAGCAACGCCGATGTTTCTGAAGAACCAGTAGAAGATTGGTTGGCAGAAGAAGGTCAAAGCCTAAAAGCTTTGCTTACAGAGTGGGCTGATCGTGCTGGCTGGAGATTGGTGTGGAAAACTAACAGAAACTACACCCTAACTGCTGGTGCAATGTTTAGAGGTCGTTTTGCAGATGTAACTTCTGCTCTTATTAGAGCTTTTGCTAGAGCTAAACCAGCTCCGATAGCAACTTTTTATAAAGGTAACCGCGTCTTAGTTATTGAGACTATGGAGGATGAGAATGCGTATGAATAATTGGATTAAATATAGCTTAGGATTTGGCATAGCTGTTTTGGTAGGCGCTTGTTCTATCTCAACTGAAATGGACGCTACCATAAATCGCGAAATTGAAGCTACTACTGAACTAAAAGAAAAAGCAAAAATACCTACAAAAGTAGACGCTGTTGATGTTATTAGGGTGAAAAATGACATTTGGTTAGGTGATGAAAGTATTGTAGAATACGAAGGAAAACCTATTCCTAATTATTTGGAAACAAAAGAAGGTATTACTTTAATTAGTAACCGCCCTATTACTTTGTTTGAAATTGGTGACATGATTAACAAAATCACTTCTCTAAAAGTTAGATATGCTTCTCAGCTAGAAGAAGGGCTTATTGCTCATGCTATGGAAAACCAACCAACACCAGAAACAATGAACGCATACTGGGCAGATCCAACAAAAATGCTTGTTTCTTACCGTGGTCCGTTAAGCGGATTGCTAGATGAAATATCTTCAAGATTTGGTATTTGGTGGAAATATGACAATAACGAGATTTATTTATATAAATATGTAACAAAAACTTTTGTGTTATATAGCTTGCCAACAAAACAATCATTATCTGGTAGTGTTGGTGGTGCGTCTACAAATGAAGATGACGCAGGTTCTTCTGAAATCTCTTTGTCAACTGAAGTAGAACTAGAATTGTGGGAAAACATCAAATCTTCTATTGTATCAATCATTAGTGCTGGTTCAAAACTAACAACAGATCCACAAAACGGAACAATAACTGTTACAGCAACTCCAACAGACATTAAAAAAGTTGCAGAATATGTTAACCAACAAAACAATCGTTTGGCACGTCAAATTGCAATAAGTGTTAAAGTTTTGCAAGTTACTGTTGATGACAGCGACTCTTATGGAATGGATGTTAGTGCAGGGTGGACAAGACTATTAGAAGATGGTAGAGCAGAATCTCTTGGCGTTGTTAGTGCTGCAACAGGTTTAGACACAGACACATTTGGCAACTTGGCAATGAACTTGTTACCTGGTGACTGGAATATTTCTGCAGCAATCCAAGCATTGTCTAAAGAAACTAACGTAAACTTGGTTACTAGCGGTACTGTTACAACTCTTAACAATAAGCCTGCTCCTATTCAAGTTGTTAGAACAGAAAACTATATTTCTGAAGTTACAAAAACAAGTAGTGGCGATGACGGAGACTACGACATATCGGTTGAAACAGAAGAGATAGAAACAGGCTTTACTATGAGTGTTCTTCCTAGAGTTTTAGAGCATGGTCGTTTGTTGCTTATGTTCAACCTTACTTTGTCTGACCTAATCTCATTACAAAATGTTCCTTTGAGACCAGGTGCAGATAGTGATAATAGTGAATATATTCAAAACCCAATTATCGAATCTCGTGGTTTTTCTCAAGAAATTGCTTTAACTTCTGGTCAAACTTTGGTTCTTACTGGTTATGAAAGAGTTGAAAATACAGCCGAAAAAACTGGTGTAGGTTCTGCTGACAATTCATTACTAGGTGGTTCTGCACTTGCTTCAAAAGC
This sequence comes from uncultured Azospirillaceae bacterium, assembly GCA_964370705.1. Lineage (GTDB taxonomy): Bacteria > Pseudomonadota > Alphaproteobacteria > RF32 > CAG-239 > JAFUYI01. Next base: position 8,853 of record CAYJKS010000008.1, on the reverse strand, counting down.
AAGAAAAGTTTTGGTTATTCTATTAACACCTGTGGTATTAGAATCTCCACTTAACCCAGAAACTAGAGTTGGAAATTAGTCTAAACACTAACAAAAAAGGAAACTAAAAGTGGAACAAGAAGAAACTGATTTGCAAGAAGAAAACTTGAAAGTAGACGAAGGTCGAACTTGGGGATCTAGTTTTACACTAGGTGGAACAGAATATGCAACGAGCCTTTTTTGGCAATCTTTGCAAAACCAAGAAGACCCAAATGCTGAGGTTTTGGAATCGTCACAAGGTGTTGTTGAGGGTGCAGACTTATATTGTGTAAAAAAAGGTAAAACTGCTCAATTTGGTATCTGCGTATCTGCTGATGGCTACAAGCCTGGTCAAACAGCTGCAGCAACTAGCTTGGTTACTGCACTGTCTGATCAAACCTCTTTTGTTGCCATTTTTAAGGTTCCTAATGGCTGGTGGTATGTCTGCGTGCGTGACGATGTTATCTTGGCCAATGGTGATATGCTTTATCATTCTGAAGAAGATGCTCAAAGACAGTTTAGAACCATGCTTATGGTTCCAGACTGGAAGCTAAAAATTGCTCCTCCAGAATGGGAAATTGATGATACTATTTATCCAAACCTTGAAGAAGTTTTGGATAGAGGCTCTAAGGTAAAACTACAAAAAATTAACCGCAAAGGTAAGTATTTTAACCTAATTGTTGGTGCTGGTACAATTGTTGGATTATGGATTTGTTATAGCTTGTTTATGTCTTTTTTAGACTCCAAGCCCAAACCAATTATTACTCCAATAAAACCCAAAGTAGTTAAGGTAGAAGAAGTAGAAGAGCCTAAGCCTTGGGAAGATATGATTGTTTTGCCAGAGCAACTAGAGGAATGCCACGAAAAAACTAAACTACTTATGAGCATTATGCCTCCAGGGTGGGATATTGCTGGCATTACGTGCTCGACTTCTGCAGCTAGCACTTCTTGGAGAAGAAGATACGGTAGAATCGGCATTGTAGATAAGGCTCTCAAAGACTCTAATATTGCTTTTGCTGCCAAATCTATTTCTAATGATGGTAACACAGCTATGGCTGCAATCAACTTTAATGACCTAAATACTGGTGACTTTCCGCCTAATTATGGAGTTACGGAGCTAATCAACAATCTAAACAACTTATTTCAGTCTATGGATATGAGGATTAACTTATCTACTGGTAGTTATACATCACAACAAAATAAAATATATCATTTTGTGAATTTTAAGTTTCAATCTAATTATAATCCTACAATTTGGAAAAACATTTTTGACGAATTCTCTGGGATAAAAATTAACTCAATAAAATACAACACCAAAACGGGAGTTTGGGATTATGAAGGAGCTATCTATGCGTTATAGTTTTAAGAATACATTATGCGGCTTGGCAATTGTTATAGCAGCAGGTTTTATCGCCGAAAAAGCTTTTGCACAAAGCAATATTACTCTAGTTGACGAGGATATTGTTCCAATATCTTCTGATATGGATTTTGCAGAATCAACAGAAATATCATTATTTGGAGATGATGCCGACCCATTTATGGAAAAAGAGCTTATAACTCCTCCAACAAGTGGTGATGTGTCTGTTAATATAGATACAAACGAAAATGAAGAGACTATTCAAATCTCTATAGATACTCAAGAAGACCCTTTTGCAGAAGAAGTTATATCTCTTTCTTCTCCAGAAGAAGAAGTTGAAGCGATTGCAGTTAGTCAAGATATGCCCGTAGCAGAAGCTGTAGAAGCTGTTGCAGAGATTGCAGCAACCCCTTCTAACGCAGATGTTGCTTTGGCTCCTGTTGAAGAAGTTGCTGCCTCTCCTCTAACAGCTGGCGCTGTTGGCAAATTGTTTAGTGGTGGTGTAGAAGAAGCTACTTCTCCTCTTGCTAACTCTTTGACTAACATTGACAATGAATTCTTCTCAGAATTATCTGATATAGAAAAAGAAACTACTTACTTGAACTTAGAGCTTAAAAAAGAGAAATTAGCTAACGAAATTGCTGCAGTTAAAAGTGTAAGACAAAAAGCTAAAGAAGAAGAAGAAGCTAGAAAAGAAGCAAAAGAAAGAAAAAGAATCGAGTGGGAAAATGAGCAAGAGCGTCTAAAAATTATTGAAGAACAAAAATTAGTAGAAGCTCAAACAGCTTTTGAAAAACTACGTCAAGAAAAAGTTCTTAATGAATATAAGGCGACAATGTTAGCTTCTACCCAAAAATGGATAAAGATGAATGCTGATACATTCAAACTTTTGACTGAGAAAAAAGAAGAAAACAAAGAGCTTATGGTGTCTTATAAAAATGACGTTTCTAAACTAAAGCAAGAAGCAAGCAAAATTAAATTAACAGCAACTGCTGCAAAAATTAATTTTGACAAAGTGGTTGCTGAGTACAAAAACCAAATCTCTATTCTTAAAGGTCGCTTGCAACAAGAAATCTTGAAGAACCAAGAAAGAGAAGCTGCCAAAAACAGAAAGAATCCTTTTGCTGGTGCAAACGGCGAAGAGTTAAACAAAGTAAAATATCAACTAAGCAATGATTATGCGATATTAGAAATTGTTGGCATGGGTGATGAACTAGCTGCTAGAATTGTTAATAATACAGGCAGAGTGTTTATGGTTAAAGTTGGCACTACTTTGCAAAATGGATACACTATTGATGAAATTGCAGAAACATACCTAAGTGCAGTTAAAAACAATGAGAAAAACTATCTATATTTTGCAGCGGGTGGCGCAAGTGAAATAGAGCCTCCAGTTTCTGAAGTTGCAATTCCTTCAATGGGTGGCGGCAAAGAAGCAGATGCTGCTCCTAGCTCAACTTTTACAAGACGTACATCAACAACTAACACTTCTCAAGGAATTCCTAGCCTATCAAGAGGAATGGTTATTAGGTAAAATAGATGGCAGAAGAAGAAAAAGAAACAGAACAACCACAAGAAGCTGAGACAAATAACGAAGAAAAAAAAGAGGCGAATGCCGATAAAAAAGATTCTTTAGCAGCTTTGTTTGAGGGCGGGGTTTATTTGTGCACCTTAGCGGGTGCCAAACTCCCTGATGGGTCTTCTTTGAATATTAATGACGAGACAAGAAGACGTCTGGCACTTTTTTCTGACGGCAAGTTCTTTGTTTCTGAAACAAACAAATATGACGGACCTGTTCTGAACTTTATTACCATTGCCACTAAAAAAGGCTTGGTTATGCAGCCTGCAAAGTATATATCTCAAAATGAGCTAAACACAATATATGCTTTGGGAGAAAGAAACAAACCTGTTTCTGCTGATGATGCTGACTTAGAGCGTTTGCAAATGCAAAAAGACTTTGTGAACGTAATTAGACGAGCAGCTGCACTTAAGGTTTCGGATATTCACGTTGTTGTTTCTGTTTCTTGTACCTATGTTATGTTTAGGGCAAACGGTATTATGAATACCGAGATGGAATATAGCAAAGAATGGGGCGAGTTATTTGTTCGTGCTGCTTTTGCTTCTGCAGATATTTCTGATGCAAACTATGCTCAAAATGAGTTCCAAGGTGCACAAAAACTTGGATCTACTCCTCTTAGAGGGTCTAAAGGTAAGCTGATGCTTCCTCATAACGTTTTGGCTGTTCGTTTACAATTTAATCCAATTGCTTTTGGCTCTCAGTACTTGGTTATGCGTTTGCTTTTTGCTGACGATAATCCTGATGGTAATGATGACTTGGGAGCTTTGGGTTTTGGTGAATATGAACAAAACTTGTTTTATCGTTTAAGAGCAGCTCCTGTGGGGCTAAACGTTGTGGCTGGACCGACTGGTTCTGGTAAGTCTACAACTTTGCAAAGAAACATGATTAAGCTCTTAAAAGAAAAAGATTATGAAATCAACCTAATTACGGTGGAAGATCCGCCTGAGTATCCAATCCCTGGAGCTCGTCAAATGCCTGTTACAAACGCAAATAGTGAAGAAGAAAAAGCTGAGCAGTTTACGTTAGCTTTGTCTGCTGCACTTCGTTCCGACCCAGACGTTATGATGGTTGGTGAGGTGCGTTCTTTGTCTGCGGCAAACTTGACATTTAAGGGCGCGTTATCTGGTCACGGTGTTTGGACAACACTTCACGCCAACTCTGCTCCAGCTATTGTTACTCGTCTTAGAGATATGGGCGTAAAATCTTATATGCTATCTGACCCTGAGCTTGTTAAGGGGCTTATTTCGCAACGTTTGTTTAGACGCTTGTGCCCTTATTGCAGGGTTTCGGTAAAAGATAGACTAAACCTACCATCTGTAAAAAGGCTAAAAGTTGCTTTGGGCGACTTTGGTATAGAAAACACCTTTATGCGTGGACCTGGTTGCAAGTTTTGTGATAACAGGGGGGTTAAGGGCAGAATATCTATTCCAGAAATTATTTTGCCAGATGCAATGTTTTTGGAGCTAATTATTAGCGGAGAAACTAGAAAAGCTATTGACTATTGGACAAGTGATCTTAATGGTAGAACGCTCAAAGACGCAGCCTTGGAGCGTATGTTAAAAGGTATTTTAGACTTAGATGAAATAGAACGTTGGTGCGGACTACTTGATCAACGTCCTGTATATTAATTAAATGGCACTAATATCTATGTGCTAATGTAGGAGTATTATAATGGCAGAGAGTCCTCAAAAGAGAACAACATCTAATTTTAGTAAAGCATTAAAACAAATTAATGCTATTGAGTCTTATTACGCTAAAATGATTTGTAATATGTCTGGCTCTGTTAGACTAAAAATATATAGAAAAATTGCTTCATTGATGTCAAACAGGTTCTCTTTGGTTAATGCTTTGGACTTGTTGCACGATGGTGCATCTAATGGCGGAAAAAACCCAAGTGAGCCTATGGCTATTGCTATTGCTACTTGGGCGTTAGCTCTTCAAAACGGTTTGCCTTTTTCTGAGGCTCTTAGAGGATGGGCTCCAGACAGAGAAAGATTGATGCTTTCTGTGGGTGACGTTTCTGACTTGGAAGGTGCAATTAGAAACCTTATTAGAGTTACAGAGGGATCTACTAAAATGTTGCGTCCTATTGTTAGTGCTATTGCGTATCCTGCGTTTTTGATTTTGATGGCAACATTTATTATCTATGGTATTGGTGCATACATGGTTCCTCCTATGATTGAGGCTGCTCCTGGTGTTAGGTGGACTGGTGTTGCGGCCGACTTGGCAGCGCTTTCTGACTGGATTATAGATAACTGGGCATTTGCATTTGCTGTATTGCCAACCTTTATGCTTGTTACTTATGCTACTATTGGTGTTTGGACTGGTCCAACAAGAGCTTTTATCGACAAGGCTCCACCTTGGTCATTATATAAAATCTTTGTGGGTATTACGTGGCTTTTGGCTATGTCTGCTTTAGTTAAAGGTGGAAGCCCTGTTTCTAGTGCGTTACGTGCCTTGCGTAAAGATTCTAGCAGATACTTAAAAGAAAGAATTGATAAGACTTTGGCATTTGTTAATAATGGTGACAACTTAGGACAAGCTCTATCAAAAACAAACCTAGAATTTCCAGACGCTGAGGTTATTGGCGACCTAAAAATTTATTCTGAGCTAGACAACTTTGAAGAAGCATTAGAGGCTTTGGCTAATACTTGGTTAGATGAATCTGTGTTCTTGATTGAACAAAAAGCTAGTATTTTGAACATGATTGCGTTGCTTGCAATTTCTGGCCTTATTGCTTGGTCTGTTTTGGGTGTGTTTGAAATGCAAGATCAAATTACAACCTCTATGGGTATGTAGTAATGAGCAGGGTTTTTGACTTTATAAAAAATCGCTCTTTTATAATCGCAATAGCTTGCATATTGGTTGTGATGGTTGTTGTTATTACATTAGCAACAAAACCTAACAAAGCCGTTACTGCTAGTGCTAATGAGGTTTTTGAGATTGCTCAAATGATCAGAAAACATTATGTTAAAAAAATTAACTATTGGGGATTATCTAACGAACAAGTTTCTCAAAATAAAATGCTTTCTACAAAGTTTTATTCAGACAACAAAGTTGTTAATAGTCTTGGCAAGCCTATAAGTATAGGAAGTGGGGTTAACGGTGATATGGTGCTCCCTGGAGGCAAAAGTTTTGATATTGTTTATAGTGACTTATCAAAATCAGAATGCATTATATTGGCAACATATAACCACCAGCAGCAAGAAGAATTAGGGCTATTAAAAATTACTATCATTGGTAAAGGTGAGCAAGAGTTTTTGTGGACAGATGGCAAATACAAGCTCCCCATTAATAAAGTAGAGGCAAAAAGAATTTGCGACAAAAGCTCTAAGGTCATTTGGAACGTTGAATAATATTATAGCTATTTATATTACACCCTTGCTCTAGCAAGGGTGTTTTTTTAGTTCTGTCATTGTCGAGCTTGACCCGACAATCTACTTGTTAGCATGGGGTATGTTTATAGGTGGATTACCCGATCAAGTCGGGTAATGACAATAAAGAAGGATATGCGTGATGCTTATAGGTGGACTCCCGTGTCAAGCACGAGAGTGACAAAAAAAGAAAACGCACGGTAGTGACAGGAAAAAAACCACACGGGTAATGACACTCTTCCCCTTGTCATTGTCGGGCTTGACCCGACAATGACAAGTAATTCAAGAATAATTTTATAAAATACTATCAAACAAATCTAACCATTTAGGATTACTACTCTCTATTAAAGACAGCTTCCAATCTCTCTTCCATTTCTTCAAGGACTTCTCTCTGCTAATTGCAGAAAATTCATCTTCAAATATTTCATAATAAACAAGTTTGTCTAATTGATATTTGCAACTAAAACCTTCATATATTTTATTTTTATGCTCATAAACCCTTTTAATAATATTAGAGGTAACACCAATATATAGAGTTCCCTTATATCTATTAGTCATTATATAAACATACATTTCTTTCATAGATAAAATTTATGTTATATAAATTTTTGTGTCAAGTATCTAATTGTTAATATAGGGGGGGGTGAATGTGGATTACCCGATCAAGTCGGGTAATGACAATAAAAAGGTGTCGGGAGTGACAATAAAGAAGGATATGCGTGATGCTTATAGGTGGACTCTCGTGCCAAGCACGAGAGTGACAGAAAAAGAAAAAGCACGAGAGTGACAGAAAAAAAACGCACGGGTAATGACACTCTTCCCCTTGTCATTGTCGGGCTTGACCCGACAATCTACTTGTTAGCATGGGGTATGTTTATAGGTGGATTGCCCAATCAAGTTGGGTAATGACAATAAAAAGGTGTCGGGGGGTAGAAAAAAACATAACAAAAAAAGCGGTAACATTATTACCGCTTTTTTTAATTTTTAACTAGTAAAGACTAGTAGTATTGCCACTCAATTGAGCAAATGTCTGTTGTGCAAGCACAAGCTGTTGTTGCTTCAGACAAGCTGAATGGAAGTGTATCAACACCTTGTTTAGATCCAGCAGTAGCAGTTGCTGATGCTGTAATTTGTTCTAAACCAGAACCAGAACCACCCCAGTCAGAAGAAGCTAGAGAGATACAAGCATCTTTAGATAGACCTGCAAATCTAACTGTGAATGAACCATCTGTTGTACCAGCCAAAGAGTTTACAGCTGCAATAGTTACTGCACCACCAAAACCGTTTGTGATTTCTGAGCCAGAACCTTTCATATCGCTAGAAACTAGATTCATAGAGTTTGCAACTGAGTTATCTAAACCGTCATATGTTCTTTGACCAGAATACAATGTACGAATGTTTGTAACAGTTGTAGTAATTTGATCTGTAACTTTACCCAATTTGTATTTTGCCATTGCTTTAGAATAACCTGCGATACCACCAACAGATAGCACACCGATAATTGCTAACACACCTAGCATTTCAACCATTGAACGTCCAGATTGGTTACTATATTGAATTTTTTTCATTTTTGTCTCCCAAAATTTTTTTTGTTATTACATTTTTAATTCTAACTAAAAAAGGTTAATAAATCAATAATATTGTTATTTTGTTACAAACTTTTTATTACTAAATACTACCTTTTTTATTTTTTTTAGCAAAATCAATAAAATAATGTTGCTAAAAAAATAACTAATCCTCACCAAATTTGTTATTAACTAACTCACTTATTGCACTTATTGCCTCTTGAGCTTGTAATCCATTAGCAAAAACTTTTATTATTGTGCCTTTGGATGCAGAAAGCATCATCAAGCCCATTATAGAAGTTCCGCCAACCTTATTGCCAGATTTTTCTACTTCTACAAAGGCATCAAAAACCTCAACAGTTTTTACAAAGGCAGCTGCAGCTCTAGCATGAAGCCCCTTTTGATTAGATATTGTTAATTCAACAGATAAAATCGTATCACTCATGCTAGCAACCCAAAATTTGTGAGGCTATGGTTATATATTTTTTGCCAGCCTCTTGTGCTGCTTCTGCAGTTTCTTTAAGCGACTTTTCTTTACGCAACGATGCTATTTTGATGAGCATTGGCAAATTTAGCCCTGCCAAAATCTCTACATTTGCTTTGTCCATAATAGAAATTGCCAAGTTAGATGGTGTTCCCCCAAACATGTCTGACAAAACAATAACTCCCTTGCCTGCGTCCACATTGCCAACTTTTGACAATATTTCTTCACGGCGTTCTTCCATATTGTCTTCTGGCCCAATGCAAACAGATTCTATTTGCTCTTGCTTGCCCACAACATGTTGCATTGCCGACACAAATTCACTTGCTAGGTTACCATGTGTAACCAAAACTACACCTATCATTTATAAACCTCTATTTATCTACGCTTCCGCCAACCCAAGAACGAATAGCTCCAAAGCTTTCTATAATCTCTTCTTTATTTTTTGCCAAGACTAGCTCATCTGCTCTAGTTTGCTTGCC